>JAYUTD010000110.1:0-2239 GCA_043755305.1 Saprospiraceae bacterium | reverse complement strand
GCAATGATGAGTCAGCTTACGGCAATCATTTGGGAACTATCATACCAAATGCAAAGCAAGGAGACAGTATATTTTTGAAAATAGTACCAGGGTATTCTTCTTCAAAATTCAACGAAGATTTTACCGCATACGTCGATTGGAATCAAAATCAAAATTTTGATCAGAACGAACAAGTTTTTGCAACTGATACATCACGTAGTGAATCTGTAAGTGGCTATATAAAAATTCCTATTGATGCATCAATAGGATATACACGTATGAGAATTATCATGGCCTACAAAAGTAAAAGCCCTGCATGTGGAGGCACTGCACTTTTTGGTGAAGTAGAAGACTATTGTTTCTTGGTCGAAAAATTGGTGGGAGTTAAAGAAACAATTTCACAGTTAATCCAAATATATCCTAATCCTAATGATGGATATTTCACACTTCAATGGGATATATCTGAAAGGCCTAAAAATTACCAAATAGTGAATATATTAGGCAAGACAATTGATTATGGTAGTTTGGATGATAATACAAGTGGTAAGCTATTTTTAGCTAAACAACTCCAAGCTGGCCATTACAATATTATTTTAAATACTGACAAAGCATCACATACAAAATCTTTTATCGTTAGATGATATTATTTGAGCTGCAATTCCATCATTTTTGCTTTTAGAATGGTTTATTTAATAAAATATTTTTATAAGTTTGTACGCAATGCTAAGGCCGCAATAAGAATACATAATGGTAAAGCCAGCATTATTATTGGTACGTTTAATCCGACTTTTTACAAAGAGTGTGCAGAAATTATAAAAAACCAAAACATACGAAAGGGAGTAATATATACTTTTGAAGCAGAAGGTAACTACATCTTGAAATTTTCAAAAGCAATAAGTCAAAACCACCAACAACGTATAAGAAACTTATTTTATTTCTACTAGGTATTTGTTTATCCTTTCACCTATTAAATCTATGCCATCAAGCGTAAGTAATTTGTTGACAATATCGAATTCCTTAGTTATATCCGACACTACTTCTGACATGCCGCCTGTACCTATGACTATATAATTTTCGTTTAGTTCTTCTTTCATTTTATTTACCAGGTGTTTAACCAAACCTTCATATCCAATGATAATGCCAGCCTGAATAGCATGGCCTGTATTTTTGCCTATAGCACTCCTGGGTTTTTCAAATGAAGCCAGTGGTAGCTGGGCCGTATTCATAGACAATGACCCAAAAGCTGTTTTGATTCCTGGGGCAATAGTAACTCCTTGTATACCCTGACTAGGATGCACTACTGTAAATGACAAGGCAGTCCCGAAATCTACGATGATGGCAGGTTTATGGTACAAATGGATGGCGGCATATGCATTGGCTACTAAGTCACTGCCTATTTCATTTATATGAGGAATTTGCATATCAAGGTACCGCAATCTTTCCGGATTAATAAGCAAAGATTTAACGGGTACAACACTTTCCAGAGCTTGAACAATAATTTGATTGAGCTCGGGCACCACAGATGAAATAGTGCATGAATTAAAATCATTGGCATCCAGGCCCCATTCCAAAAATAAGTTAGCCAATCCTTTTTCATAATAAAACTGAGGCTGATTGTCTTTAGTCTCATACCTGAAAATGTGGATCCATGCCTGGTTGACTTTTACAGCGACAACTATATTGCTATTTCCTATGTCAACGATAAGTTTCATTGCAAGATTTTATTTTTATTCTTTTAATGGCAATTATTAGTGGTATACTCAATTTCGATTAATTAGCAACAAACTTTTAATCCAAAAGCAGCTACCTTAATACTTACTCTAGAAGAATACAAATATACTGAAAAAAATAAATATCCGGCACATCCAACACATGACGCCATTTATTCGTTTTACATAAAAAACACAAAATGGGCAGGCTCATTCTATTTTCCATCATAGTGCTTTCCTCCTGCAATACTGCAGACTATAACGCTACCTTTACAGGTTTTGATGGCAGAAAATGTGGTTGCTGCTGGGGTTACGAAATTACCCTGGACAATGGAGAAAATGTCAAAGCCGACAAATTTCCTAAATCCCTTATTGATATTTCGGCCAGAAAATTCCCATTTAATGCCAACATTGAGTTTAAGAAAAGTGGTAATTGCTCCAATGTGATTGAAATAGTGACTTTTGAGGAGATTCCAAACTAAATTGTAAAGAAAGATGCCTTTAAAAATTTAATTAAAAACACAATTAAAATGAATAAGCTTTATATAATA
>JAYUTD010000109.1:0-2240 GCA_043755305.1 Saprospiraceae bacterium | reverse complement strand
GCCTTTGAAGATGGTAGTACTTTAGAGTGCAAAAGTAGCAACCCACAAACCACACTTTTTATCTATAAAACCATGACAGAGCCTCAAGTAGGTATGGTCTCCTATTTTAAGGTATTTGCGGGCAAAGTCAAATCAGGAGATGATTTATTTAATTTGGACCACAATGTATCAGAAAGAATAAACCAACTCTACGTAGCAGAGGGCAAAAACAGAGTGGTAGTAGATGAACTTAAAGCCGGAGATATCGGCGTCACAGTCAAGCTCAAAGACTCTCATACCAATGATACACTCGCGACTAAAGGGGTAACTAAAAAAATTGAAAAAATTCATTTTCCAGAGCCACGGATTAGGGCTGCTGTCATTCCTCCGGGAAAAGCAGATATGGAAAAACTCATCAAAGCATTACATCAAATTCAGGAAGAAGACCCTACGTTGATTGTTGAGCAAAATGCACAATTAAAGCAGACAATCATTTATGGACAAGGTCAATTGCACCTGGACATCATTAGATATAGAATAGAAAAAGTAAATGGCATAACTATGGAATTTGAAGAACCAAGAATTCCATACCGCGAAACAATTACTAAAAAGGCAGACGAAGTTTATAGACATAAAAAGCAAAGTGGCGGGGCTGGCCAGTTTGCTGAAGTGCACATGCGTATCGAGCCATATTATGAAGGTATGCCGGATCCGGAAGGATTGACTGTGCGAAACAGAGAGTACGATAATCTTGATTGGGGAGGTAAACTGGCATTCTATTGGTGTATTGTAGGCGGATCTATTGATGCAAAGTATGCCAATGCTATAAAGAAAGGCATCATGCAGAAGATGCAGGAAGGTCCGCTTACTGGATCTTGTTGTCAAAACATAAGGGTAAGCATATATGATGGTAAAATGCATGCAGTGGATTCAAATGATATGGCTTTTATGCTCGCATCCACCAATGCTTTTAAAGCAGCCTTCAAAAATGCTGCACCACAAATATTAGAACCAATTTATGAATTGACTGTGCTTTGTGCAGATAATGTCTTGGGAGATGTAATGGGAGACCTACAGACACGCAGAGCCATCATAATGGGCATGGACGCCGAAGGACATTATCAAAAGATAATAGCCAAAGTACCCCTTGCAGAGCTTTACCAATATTCATCTACATTGCGTTCTCTTACTCAGGGAAAAGCCAAGTTCACACACAAGTTTTTAGAGTATATGGCTGTTTCTCCAGAAATCCAAAGCAAATTGATTGAACACCATAAAGAGGAACTTGAAGAAGCACATTCTTAAGATATTTCAACACTTTTTTAGCAAAGCCAGTCTATTTTTAGATTGGTTTTGTTGTTTTTTAGCTTTAAATAAGTCAAGATAAGGGAATGAAGTGTTAAAAATTTCTTATATACATCCAAAAATCATTGAAACTTGTTAACTTTGAGCTTGGATTTCGTCTTAAATAAGAAATTATTAATAATAAAAAAAATCGTACCATGTTTTTAGCAAAATTAAATAGTAAATTTTTATTTGCAACTATTGCCTTAGCATTTGTCATTAACTTGAATGCACAGTCAAAAGATGCAGCAACTACAGAAAAAATTCCTCAGCCGGTGGTTACTCACGAACCAGAAAATGCTGGTTGGTTGACAAATTTAGATCAGGCATATACTATATCCAAGGAAACCGGAAGACCTATTATGGCAAATTTTACTGGTAGTGACTGGTGTGGATGGTGCAAAAAGTTAACTGCAGCTGTGTTTTCTCAAGCAGATTTTAAAACTTGGGCAGAAAAAAATGTGGTATTACTTGAATTGGATTACCCAAGAAGAAAAGAAATTCCTGAAGTAATCAAACAGCAAAACGCAAATTTGCAACAGGCTTTCCAAGTCGGAGGCTATCCTACAGTATGGCTTTTTGACTTAGACAAAAACAAAGACAAAAATGAATATAGCATTAGTGCTTTAGGAAAAACAGGCTATAGGCCTTCAGTAGAAGAATTCACTACAGATATAAACAACATGCTGGCTTTAAGAAAAAAGTAGTAACTTCAATAATACGCATTTTAAAATACAAAAAGCAGGACCAAAAATCCTGCTTTTTTTTGATCCATAGATTCTATTTTAAAACAAGACAGAACTGGTAAATCTTGGTTTGATTTCTATGTATCTTTGCTATAATGGATTTCTCCATATCTTCTACAACTGTAATTTATCCATTGGGAGATGGAAAATGCTCTGACATAAAATAATGTT
>JAYUTD010000108.1:0-5635 GCA_043755305.1 Saprospiraceae bacterium | reverse complement strand
CCCGACCAAAGACATGTCAAATACAGTGATGTGCCCTTGTTAAAAAAAGCATTAAATACTGAATTCAACATTGAAGGATATCCGAGTCCGGACTTTATAGAACTTGTGCTGGCAAATCTTCCACATCAAGTGACCTTAGTGCCCGATCCGCCCAATGTACTGACTAGCAGCGAAGGTTGGAACATGGAGAAAGAAGGTAATTTTCTGACAAAAACCATTACACAATTTAAATCTGCAGGCATAAGGGTTTCGCTTTTTATAGAACCCATCCCAGAAAGTGTTAGACTTGCCGAGCAAGTAGGCGCAGATAGGGTAGAATTGTATACAGGACACTATGCCAATGATTATGTGAAAGATCCATCAGGGGCAGTCAAAAAATACTTCGAGACCTCTTTATATGCACAATCATTAAACATAGGATTGAATGCAGGACATGACCTGAATCTTGACAATCTTCAATATTTCAAACAAAACACCACAGATTTGCTTGAAGTTTCTATCGGGCATGCCTTAATATGTGATGCGCTCTATTATGGATTGAAGAACACGATTTTGATGTATAAAAATTTGCTTAAATAAAAAGGGAAAGAAAAGTGAATTTATTTTTTGCCCCTATTTAACCCAAAATCGATTTTACTTAAAGACAGAATTTGGTGTTCAGTCTGAAATTCCCGCATTTTATTGTGTTAACTTTAATTTAACTTATGGTTTCGGAATATTATTCTGCCATTTATTTTAATTTAGAATCATTCGTCTGATAATCAATGTTATATGTAAATGAAAAAATGACATTGATTAATTATTAAATATTTGCAAAAATACGTTTCTTTGCAAGCAGCGAATAAAATTAACAAACTGTTAATAGTATTAGACTTAAAAAGTAAATGTCACAAATTAAATTATTATAATATTTTATTAACTTAACTAAATCAATATTAGTATGAAGAAACTTTCACTAATTCTTTTTCTACTTGTATGTTTTGTTACTCTTGGTATGGCACAAAAGAATATATCGGGTTCTGTAAAGAACTCTGATGGTGAGCCATTAATTGGTGCAAGCATAGTAGTACAAGGAACACAGATCGGCACGGTTACCGATATCGATGGTATGTTTTCACTTAGTGTTCCAAGTGGGAAAAATACCGTTGTAGTATCTTATGTTGGCTATGCTGACAAAGAAATCGATGTTACTGACCTCACAACTGTAGATGTAACTATGGCAGATGGTCAATTATTGAATGAAGTTGTAGTGACAGCTCTTGGTATCAAAAGAGATAAAAAAGCGCTAGGTTACTCTACTACAACTATTTCTGCTGAGCAACTCAATTCAAAGCCTGAGACAGATGTCGCAAGAGCTTTATCAGGCAAATCCACAGGTGTGAATATTGCCAGTTCAGCTGGTTTAGCAGGTTCTGGTACCAAAATCAACATCAGAGGTACCAGTACAATCACAGGAAATGCGCAACCACTTTGGGTAGTGGATGGGGTGCCTATCAATACTTCAGTAAATGGCAATACTGACTTTAGAGATGGACTGGTGAGTCCAACCAGAAATTTGGACATAGATCCAAACAATATTGCTTCTATGAGTATACTCAAAGGATTGTCAGCGACAACTTTGTATGGTTCTCAAGGAAGAAATGGAGTTATACTTATTACAACAAAAACAGGTGCGGGCTCAAAGAAAAAATTTGATGCTTCATTTTCACAATCATACAACCAAGTTACAGCTTTTATACCGGAGTACCAAAACAAATGGGCCAATGGATTTGACGGTGACTACGGTGAGTTTTTCTCCAACTGGGGATCTTTGTTTACAAAGTACAAAGAAGGAGATAAAACAGGTTTGAGACACCCTTACTATGAGCATAGAAATTTGTTCCCTGAAAGAGCAGAATTTGCTTCTGCAGATGGCTACGTTCCAAAAGCGTATCCAAACAACGTTTCAGATTTTTTCCAAACCGGCAAGTCTCTTACAACTTCCTTCCAGGCAGGTGTGAGTGGTAGCATTGGTTCATTCAACGTTGGATTCAGCAGATTAGGTGAAAGTGGATACATTAAAAACAATAACCTTGACAGAAACAATTTTAGCTTAGGCGCCAAAATCAATCTGTCTAGCAAATTGAGCATCAATTCTTCACTCAATTTTATCAAAACAGATTTCAAAACACCGCCGGTAGCGGCAGGCCTTGGATCTAATTCAGATGGTGGACCTTCAGTATTTGCAAATTTACTGTACACACCTCGAAATATTGACTTAACCAACTGGCCTAAACAAAATCCAGTAACTGGGGCAGCAATTTATTATAGAAACAACAACAGTATTACCAATCCTTACTGGTTATTGGACAATGCGCAGGCTTCTTCTAATGTAAATAGAATCATGACCAATATGTCTGTCAATTACAAATTGACAGATTGGTTAAATGTAATGTACAGATTAGGTATTGACAATTATTCTGAAAAACAAGAGTATTTTATCAATAAAGGATCTGTGGGTTATCCTGCTTCTGTTCAAGCTATGGGCAATGGTCTTTATAGGACTACTGAGGGAGTCAATACCATTATGGATCACTCAATCTTATTTGGTGGACAAAAACAATTGAATGACGATTTAGACATTTCATTCAACTTTGGTGTCAACGGTAGAAAAGACAAGTACGAGCAATCAGGATTGGAAAGTTTAAATCAAGTGGTATTTGGTGTTAAATCCCATAGAAACTTTAGTATTCCAAATCAAAGAAGTATTAGAGGCAGTAACTTAAACTATCTTCAAAATCAAATTTGGTTAGGTGCATTATTTGATGCAACCATTGGATATAAAAATTACTTATTTGCTAATATTCAGGGAAGAAATGACTGGTCATCTGCACACGAAAAAGCAAATAGAAGTTTATTCTATCCAGGTTTTTCATTGTCATTTATCCCTACAGATGCTTTTCCTTCTTTGCAAGGTGGTGTCTTGGATTATTTGAAGTTGAGAGGCGGTTACGGAACTTCAGCAAACTTTGCTGATCCTTACAATACCCGTGCAGCACTTGCTATCAATACAGTCGCACAAGTTGATGCAAATGGTAATGTGGTAACTTTGGCACTTCCAGACGCATTGGCCAATCCTAATCTAAAACCGGAATTACAAAGTGAATTGGAATTTGGTATTGAATCTAAATTGTTTAACAATAGAATCGGTATTGACCTTTCCATTTATGACAGAACTGCCAAAGATCAAATCGTAGCTAGACCTTTGGATCCATCTACCGGATATGGTGTTACTACTATCAATGCAGGTACAATTTCCAATAAAGGTATCGAACTTGGTTTAACAGTGACTCCAATAAGAACATCAAGTTTTGATTGGACATTGAGGGCAAACTTCACAAAAAATAAATCTTTAGTAGAAAAGTTACCTGATGGATCAAAAGAAATCCTCATCAACGGTTATGCTAATTTAGCTGGCTTTGCCATTGAAGGACAACCTTTTGGAGTGATCAAAGGATCTTATGTAGAGAAAAATGATAAAGGTGAATTACTTGTTACTGAAAATGGTGATTGGAAAATATCTTCTGAGCCGGGTATCATCGGGGATCCTAATCCTGATTTCATGTTGAGTGGATTTAGTGATATTACTTATAAAGGATTTTCATTTGGCGTTCAGGTAGATTATGTACATGGTGGTGACATTTTCTCTTACTCTGCAGCTACCCCAATAGGTAGAGGTGTGGCTAAAGAATTGGAAGATTTTAACCCGGAATTACCTGTTATCCTTCCTGGAGTTTTAGAAGAGACTGGAGAACCGAATAATATTCCTCAGCCTGCATCCGGAGTATTTTTCGGAAATACAATAATAGGTGGCGGAGCTTATGACAGAGGCATTTACGATGCAACAAGAATCAGATTGAGAGAAGTTAGTCTTTCTTATAAATTGCCTACTTCAATTTTCGGAAATAGTTTCATCAGAGGCGCTACAGTATCTTTGACAGGCAACAACATATGGTACAGAGCATTCAACACACCAGCATCTTCAAAAGTTGATCCGGATAGAACTTCTTTCGGTACAGGCAATGTTATTGGATTTGACTTCCTAGGTGGACCTTCTGCTAGGAGAATGGGTATTAATGTAAAATTTGATTTCTAATATTAAAAATGAAAAAAATGAAATTATTAAAAAATATATTTTTAATTGGTCTTGTAAGTACATTTAGTGCTTGCGGCTTGACTGATTTAGAAGAGAATTTAAATAACCCTAATGAAGTCACTGTAGATAATCTTGACATCAACTTGTTGATGAACAAAGTGCTTACAGAATATGGTTATTTTGCTTTCACTGCCAACAGACCTTCAATGGAGTTGACAAGAATGATGGCATTGACATCAGGTGATGCATATCAAAGGTCACATGATTTTTCAGCTACTGATGGCTTGGATTTAAGAAACCTTATTTGGAATAAAGGATATACAGATGTTGTAGTGCAGGCTGATCAGGTAATTGAATCAGGCACTAAATCAGAATTATATACACACATAGGTGTAGCCAAAATCATTAAGGGTATTACCATGTTGACTCTGGTTGATCTATTTGGTGATATACCATTTTCTGAAGCGGGAAAAGGAGCTTCCGGAAATTTTAATCCAAAGGTAGATAACGGAGCTGATGTATATGCTGGAGCTATAGCATTGATGGATGAGGGCATCGCTGAATTGGCAAAGACTGCCAAAGCAGGTCTTGCAAGAGACATTTACTACGGTGGAAATAAAACCAAGTGGACTGCGCTAGCAAATACTATGAAGCTTAAGGCTTATATGAATTTGAGATTGGTAAATCAGGCAGATTCTAAAGCGAAAATAGAGGCTTTGTTGAAAGCAGACCTTATTGATACTCCTGCTGAAGATTTCACCTATAAGTATGGATCTTCAGACGTACCAGGTATATCAAGGGCTTTTCACTACAGAAATATGTATGATCCGGTTGCGGGAAGTGCCACTGGATACTTAGGCAATTACTTTATGAAGCAGGCTTACAACGGAAAAGGTATCGAAGATCCAAGATGGAGATACTATTTTTACAGACAAGTAGGCAGCAAGGCAAAAGCATCTAAGGACGAACCGGAAGCAATACCTTGTACTTTTACTCCAAAAGCAGAGTGGTATCTTCCAGAACACCCTTGGTGTACATTTGAGCCGGGATTCTATGGCAGAGACCATGGTAACAATGATGGCACGCCACCAGACAGCAGAGCGATTACATGTGTAGGGGTTTATCCATTTGGTGGAAAGGCGGATACCAATGATGGCGACGCTGAATTTCAGGTAGTAACGAAGCAAGGAGATGGCGCCAATGGTGCAGGTATTGAGCCTATATGGATGTCACCTTTTACTGACTTCGTAAAAGCTGAAGCTGCTCTTACATTAGGCATTGGAGGAGATGCAGAAGCAAAAGCAGCAGTTTTGGCTGGTGTAAAAAATTCTATCACTTCTGTTCAGGCATTTGGTGCTGCAAAAGGGCAGGCTGTTCCTGCTTCTATGACTCCATCAACAGATGTATACTTAGCAAAAATTGCAGAATTGTGGGATGCCAGCGATGACAAATTGGATGTCGCAATGAGAGAGTATTACATAGCATTATGGGGCAACGGTC
>JAYUTD010000107.1:0-5655 GCA_043755305.1 Saprospiraceae bacterium | reverse complement strand
TGATGGGGCAGGAAAAAGCATTGCCTTGCCATTTATTACATTTGGTATAAGCAATGTAACAACTAACACTGAGGATGAGCTTAAAAATATTGAATTACAGATTTATCCAAATATTGCAAGTGATTTTATACATATGAGGACTAATCTAAAAATGGATAATTTGGATATTATAGATGAAAATGGAAAGCCAGTCATGCATAAGCAATTTTATATACCTACCAATGAAGTGTCCATAAATATAAATTCTTTACCAGTAGGCAATTATATCATCAAAGTGAATTTAAAAAATCATGTGGTTGTTGGGCGATTCGTAAAAATTTAAGGATCCATTTTATCGATAAAAATCTTATCTAATAATTGGCGAATAAGGCAAAAAATCAAGCAGCAAATGTATTTAAATTGCTGAAAATCAATTTGATTAGACAATGTCATTTTAATTGTCAGATGGATATCATTATGAATTTGAACGGATTAATGCTATTTTCGCAAAAATAAATAAAGGATAATGCATAAACTTTCTCTAGCTTTCTTTTGCTTTCTTCTTACGCTTACTAGTTGTAAAAAATACAATGAAAATTATAAAGCTGCAATTTCGAATCCCAAATTTCTTCATGATGTAATGGGGGAATACACAGATATCATTGTGCACGATATTTTTTCACCACCTGTTGCAAGCAGAAATTATGCCTATACGACCATAGCAGGATACGAAGCAGCAAGACATGCAGACAGCAGTTACATATCATTGGAAGGTCAGTTGCATGGGTTGACAGCTGTACCAAAACCTGAAAGCAATAAGAAATATTCATTTGAGTTGGCTGCCATCAGGGCAATGATAACTACAGGAAGAAAGTTTATTTTTTCTGAAGCTGACTTCAATGAATTTGAAAAGAAATTGATGGCTGATATAGATAAAATTAATATGCCAAAGGACGTTTATGAAAATTCGATTGCATATGGCGATGAGGTAGCGAGGCACATTATGGCCTGGGCAGACAAAGACAATTACAAACAATCCAGATCATTTCCTAAATTCAGTATAGATGTAGATCAAAAAGCTAGATGGAGGCCTACACCTCCTGGGTATATGGATGCGATAGAGCCGCATTGGAGTAAGATACGCACAATGTTGCTGGATTCGGCTGCTCAGTTTAAGCCAGTGGTGCCTACTAAATTTGATATAGCAAAGAATTCCTTGTTTATAAAGGAAGCCTTGGAGGTATATTCAGTAGGTAAAAACCTAACAGCAGATCAAAAGGAAATAGCCAATTTTTGGGATTGCAATCCATACAAATTAAATGTCACAGGGCACGTAATGGTTGCAACAAAAAAGATAACACCAGGCGGACATTGGATGAGCATTGCAAGACAAGTAGCATTAAAATCAAAAGCAGATTTTGTAAAAACTACACAAACCTATGCATTGACCTCATTGGCATTGTTTGAAGGTTTTATATCCTGCTGGGATGAAAAATACAGAAGCAATGTCATAAGGCCGGAAAGTATTATCAATGAGTATATCGATGAATCCTGGGCGCCATTATTACAAACGCCTCCATTTCCAGAATATACCAGTGGACATAGTGTAATTTCTACTGCTGCATCGGAAGTATTAACATCTATGTATGGCGACAATTATGCTTTTGCAGACAGCACCGAAGTCAGATTTGGCTTACCAGTTCGTTCATTTAAATCATTTTATGCTGCAGCTGACGAAGCGGCGATTTCCAGACTTTATGGAGGTATACATTATAGACCTGCTATTTATAATGGAGTAGATCAGGGAAGGAAGATTGGAAAATTTATTATGTCAAAAATTAAGTTTAAATAGATAGAGGAGCAGGTAAAAGCAAAACTTATGTACAAAATAATAAAGGCCATTCTTTTTCAATTTGATGCTGAAAAAGTGCATCATATTGCTATGAAGTCTCTATCATTTATATATAATTTGCCGTTAGGAAAGTATACACTTGAAGCTTTATTTAACACTACAAATGAAGGGCTTTCACAAAATGTTTTTGGATTGAATTTTAAAAACCCTATAGGCTTAGCTGCCGGATTTGATAAAAATGGAATGTATATTGATGAATTGGCAGCTTTGGGATTTGGATTTATAGAAATAGGCACGGTAACACCAAAACCTCAATCCGGTAATGCCATACCAAGATTATTCAGACTCCCAAAAGACGAGGCAATAATCAATAGAATGGGATTTAACAATGATGGGGTTGAAGCAATGGTTAGGCATCTTAAAAAGGTAAGAAATAAAGATATTATTATTGGGGGTAATATTGGTAAGAACAAAGATACGTCCAATGAAAATGCCGTCGATGATTACATTGAATGTTTCGAAAAATTGTACGACTATGTACATTATTTTGTAATCAATGTAAGCTCACCAAATACACCTGGATTGCGTGCCTTACAAGAGAAGGAGCCGCTCACAAGGATCATAAATGCTTTGGTAGAAAAAAGAGCATCTCGCAATTGCAAGAAGCCAATACTCTTGAAAATCGCACCTGACCTTAGTGAAGCACAACTTGATGACATCATAGAAATTACGAATAATACTGACTTAAATGGTTTGGTTATAAGCAATACTACATTATCCAGAGCAGGATTGAAAAGTAGCCATGGGCTGTTGGATACCATGGGACAGGGTGGGTTGAGTGGCAGGCCTGTCCTGGCGAGATCAAATGAAGTATTGAGATATGTGGCTGCCAAAACCACTAAACCAATAATTGGCGTTGGCGGTATTCATAATCAAGAGGACATGAAATCAAAGAGGGACAATGGTGGGTCGCTGATACAAATCTATACAGGATTTGTTTATGAAGGCCCTTCTTTAATTAAGCGTTTGAAGATGGCATGGTCTAAACAGGGCAATCAAGAGAAATAATTCGTTTAAAGCGAACCTAAGTCAATTAAATTGGTGCTTACAATTTTATATTGTATAGGTTTTGTTTCATCTTTTAACTTTTCAAACAACAATTCACAAGCAACTTTGCCTATCTGAAAACCTGAATGGAAAATATGGCTAATATTTGGATAAACAAAATAAGGAGCCGAACCATCACTTATGGCAACAATACTCAATTTTTCAGGTATTGCCATGCCCATTTTCATAAAATAACTAAAACTGTTTACCAAAAGTTCATCTGTCATAAAAAACAAACCATCAAAATTGTTATGGTTTGTTTTCTCGGCAAGTTTGGTGTTTAATTCATTAAGATGGTTGATGACAATTTGATTTTGATCGCTAGGTTGTATACCCCAATCAGAGAGTGCCAAGTTGAATCCCTCGATTCGCTCTTTGGTAATGGATAGATTTTCATGGGCAAAAACACCCAAGATATTTTTTTTACCCTTATTCAGTATAGCTTTGGTTGCATTGTAAGCAGCCATCTTATCATCGATAGTTACTGTAGAAAAGTCTGTTGTGTGTATGACTTTGTCTAGAATAACAACCGGAATGTTGCTATCCAGCAATATTTTTAAATGATCAAGTTTAGTGGTATTGTCAGTAAGGGCAATAAGTACACCTTCGACTACCCACGACAAGCAATATTTGATAATTTCCGCTTCCGTTTCAACGTTGTTTCTGGATTGAAAAATAATCAAAGAATACTTTTCTGCGTCAATTACGTGTTGGATACCAGCAATGAGGTCAGGTAGAAAAAACCGGTTGAATTCTGGAATAATAAGTGCAATAAGCTTTGTATTTTTTTTTCTAAAAAAACGGGCGTGCAGGTTGGGTAAATAGTTGAATTTTTCTGCTACTTCTTTGACCCTTTTTTTTGTACTATCGCTAATATCGGGATGATCGGCCAGTGCCCTGGATATAGTCGAATTGGAAAGAGAGAGCATTTTTGCAATATCTTTGATGGTAATCTTGTTCATGACGCTAAATTAAGAAAATTTTATGAACAACAAACGTTTGCACAAACGTTTTCTGACAATTTACATTTTTTGAAAATTAAATTATGGCTATTATTGCTAGCTGATTTGGCTAAATATAATACCCCCAATAATCTTTAGATAAATCATAAAAATTGTTTTCTTCCAAGGAAGCGGAAGTTAATTTTATAACGTTATGTTAATGAAATTAACATAAAACAGTCCGAAAGTCTTATGAGAAACAGCGGTAAAATGGAATGTAACACTTTGGTGTTCAGATATATTTAACTAATTAACTAAATTTAAAATTGTAAAAGCCACATGAAGAAAACATTAACAAAATTATTGTTTTTAATGGTCTTTGTACTTGGAATTTCTGCTACTTATGCACAGCGTATGGTAACTGGAACAGTAAAGGATGCAAAGTCTGGAGAAGCCTTAATTGGCGCAAGTGTATTGGTAAAAGGTACTACAACAGGCACCATTACCGATATTGATGGATCTTATTCTCTTAAAGCACCGGTAGGTTCTACGCTTGTAGTATCTTATACTGGTTATCCTGAAAAAGAGATGGAAGTAGGTGATTCCGGCAACATGGATTTTTCTATGGAAGAAGGCGCAGTACTTGACGAGTTTGTAGTTGTTGGTTATGGTACCCAAAAGAAGAGAGATGTAACTGGTTCTATCGCCTCATTGAAAGAAAAAGACTTCAATCAAGGTGTTATAGTATCTGCGGATCAACTGCTTCAAAACAGGGTTGCAGGTGTTAACATTATCAATAATAGTGGGCAGCCAGGTGGCGAAGCTACTGTTAAAATCAGGGGAAACAACTCAATTAGAGCTGGTGCAAGCCCGCTTTATGTAATTGATGGTATGCCTTTGGATGGAAGAACAGCAAAGGCTGGGTTAACTTCTAACTTGGGTACAATAGCAAGTTCAAATCCATTGAACTTTATTAATCCATCTGACATTGCATCTATTGATGTATTGAAAGATGCTTCCTCAGCGGCTATCTATGGATCAAGAGCATCCAATGGTGTAATTCTTATTACGACAAAAAAAGCAAAAAATGGTGTTCCTGTTGTTGATTTTGGAGTAAGTATGGGCACAGCTTCCATTTTGAAAAAATACAAAGTGGCCACAGGAGATGAATACAGGTCTGCTTTGAAAAAGTATGACTTAACATCAGGCGATGGTAAGTCGACAGTAGATGCCACGGATGAAATCCTGAGAAATGGAACAACTCAAAATTACAATTTCTCAGTAGGAGCGGGTTCTGATAATGCAACATATAGATTTTCTGCCGGCTATCAGGATATTAAAGGTATTGTAAAAGAATCAGGACTAAAAAGATATACTGGGTCTTTTAATTCCAATTTTAAAATGATGGATGGCAAGCTTGGCTTAGATGCCTTATTGATAGCTAGTCAAACCGTTGAGGAATTGGCTCCAATTACTACCAATGCGGGCTTTCAGGGTAACCTGATTGGAGCAGCATTGCAATGGAATCCTACCATTCCATTAACTACGTCTACAGGAGCATTCACAACGGGTGCAAACAATCCTTTGGTAGGAGGTACAACCATTAATCCACTTCAGTTGCTGAAGGCACAAAGGGATATAGCTAAAACAACAACTACCTTAGTAAACATATCTCCTTATTGGAACATCTCTGACCATTTGACTTACCGTTATAGATTGGGTATCAATTTTGGAACTGGTACAACAAGAGGAGTAATAGGTGAAACAAACATTCAG
>JAYUTD010000106.1:0-2254 GCA_043755305.1 Saprospiraceae bacterium | reverse complement strand
GTAGTGATTGTCTTACCTGATTTATTGGTAATATAAACCTCTACTTCTTTCTCGGTAGTTGAATTGATACTTACCTTGAAAACCCCATTATTTGGATTTGGCGAGAGTGTTACGTCGTCGGGGGTGAGAGTTGTTGGTGATGCTTTTCGGAGATTCATACCCATACAAGGGTCTGAATAAAAACAGCTTAAAATATCACAAGGAACACCAAATGATTTTAAATCATTGAAACTCACTATATCCCAAGGATTTGAATATGAATTAGGATTAAATGAAGCAATCAGTTTTGCACCTGGTACACCTGTACTATGAACAAAAACACATCTATTATTTGCGGCATCCCATGCAAAGCATTGACCAGTTTTCCATTGGTTTTCATTAGGATTCCAATAATGCCATCCTCCTTGAAGATCTTGATATGGACAATATGCTCCAGTCGGTGTTGGTGTTGGACTACCCTCGGAGAACATTTGTATTTCAGCGATTTGCAATAATGAAGCACCGTTATTTGCGGTAACCTGCAATCGGTATTGTTTATAAGCAGTAGTATTGCTAATAGTGTATTCTTTTGTATAAAAACGCTGGTCACCAAATGACTGATTAATTCGTGTATCTATAGTTGTCCAATATGAGCCATCATTTGAACCTTGAAAATTCCAATCTTTAGGATCACGGGCTGGTTCGTCATTAGCTGAAGTAACCGTATATTTAACAATTATATATGAATCATCATTAGCAAAGTCATAACCAATGTTTCCAGTAGGATTGAACACTAACCATTTAGTATTATAATCATTATCAAAGGCATGAATTTCCTTTTCATTAAATGGATTACCTACTTCATCTTCTATGGCTTGTCCGTTTTCTGTTCGGTCAGGGCTTACTGTTCCACCACCACCGACAGAAGGTTTTACATAACTGAATGGTTTTTCATAATTACTGTTACCATCACCCGAGCAGTTATTTGGATATGCCCTTAATGTGTAATTTCCAGTTTCAACATCATCAGGTATGTCAAATGTAATTAGCCCAGAACTTGGTACTTGAGTTCCTGTAGCAATTACATTACTTCCATCTTTCAATTCCCAAGTGATACTTGAGACACTACATGAGCCAAAAACAAATTCCCCTTTTTTCTGACTACCAACTTGATTGGCAGAAGCTAAGGTATAACCACAAGCACACACATTAGTAGCATCTGGGTATAAATTTTTACTTGGTATCATTTGATCTGCAAATCCATTTGGCCCACTTCTACTCCAAATTAATCTTGCGGCAGAAGCACCGACACCTTGCTTCCATTCCATTTTAATTGGGACTTTTTGATTTGCTTGTAAATATTTACTTCTAACACCAGTATTAAGTTTTGCACCATAATCTCCCCAATCATTTATAATATTATCATTATCAACCCATAATCTTACACCATCATCAGTAATAGTCTTAAAACTATAAGTACCCGCAATAGGTGCTTCTACATAGCCCTCCCACCTGACTGAAATATTTGATGGAGCAGGGGCAAACTCATTTGGCCAATAAATATTTATTGGTGCTTCAATTCTTTCAGTTGGTGTACCAATCAAATTGGTGTTATTAAAATATTTGGCCTTAAGACCAGTTCCTGTACCTCCTTCAATAATTGAAACTGCATCGCTTTTATAAGCGAAAACTGGAACAGAGCCTGGAAGAAAAAGAGTTATTGGATCTAATCTAAAGTTTTTAGGGTGTATCTCATAATGTCCTCCTTCATCGGTATCCCATTTAATTGGCCCAGAAATTTCAACTTTATCATTGTTACTTGGAATTACTTTAAGGTTTTGTAATTGATTTCTTAAATTATTTAAAATAATCACTGGAGAGGGAACTCCAGAAGGCATAACATCAAATTCAGTTCTTAGGTATCTCTGTCCTATTTGTGAGGTTGAGTATGTTTTAGTACCGATTTTTATTTTTTCAACTTCCATATCAATTGTACAGAGTCCATCGGATGAGAGAGGGGGATTACTTGTAACTCTTCCAATTGCACTAATATTTTGTAATTCAGGGCCTAAATATAACCACCCTGATATGCCCTTATCCTTGAAGAATGTAGTTGTGAATGCACCCCAAAACTGTGCTTCATCATCAACTTCTGCTGTGGAAGGCATTTTAGAAAGTGTGTATGCAAACATATCCTCAGGCTCAAATACCTTGTTGGGTTGAATAATCTTCCACCAAAATGGTCTGTTATCACTGGAGGTTAATTTGTTATTGC
>JAYUTD010000105.1:0-2257 GCA_043755305.1 Saprospiraceae bacterium | reverse complement strand
AAATGGATTTGTAGATATTCTTGCTGCTGAACAAACTGCGACAAATGTACAATGGTTTCAAGGAACCGCAGATGCTGTAAGACAGTCGGTAAGGAATATTAGCGTTAGCGATTTTGATTATGTATTGATACTATCTGGCGACCAATTATACCAAATGGATTTTGAGATGATGGTCAAGTACCATGTAGCCCAAAATGCTGATATAACTATAGCTACTATACCTGTGGTACCTGAAGATGCAGTCTCATTTGGTATCATGAAGGTAAATCAGTACGGCTACATCAATAGCTTTGTCGAAAAACCTCCAATGCAAGAGTTGTCAAAATGGAAATCCGCGGTTGATTCAAAACTCATTTCAGAAGGTAGAGAATATTTGGCTTCAATGGGTATCTATATCTTCAACCGGTCTGTGCTCAAAGACTTATTGGAAAAGAATCCGGAAGCTACTGATTTTGGCAAAGAATTGATACCCCATTCACTCAGAAGTGGACTCAATGTAGCCAGCTACCTTTATGACGGCTATTGGACAGATATAGGAGACATCAAATCGTTTTTTGAAGCCAATATTGCTATGGCTGATGCTATTCCTAAGTTCAATTTATTTGACAATATTAACAAGATATATACAAGGGCCAGACAGCTTCCGCCATCTAAAATATCCGGCTCAACCATATCCAATTCTATAATCTCTGAAGGGTGTATTGTACAAGCAAAAAGTGTGGTAAATTCTGTCATAGGCATAAGGGCCAGAATAGGAGAAAATACTATCATCAAGAATACCTATCTAATGGGCAATGATTACTTTGAGACGCTTGAAGAGATGAAGAAAAATGACATCAACATCGGTATTGGAAGAAATTGTATGATAGAAAATGCAATAATTGACAAGGAAGTAAGAATTGGCGATAATGTGGTCATTAGAGGCAGTCAAGACTTAGCAGATGTAGAGTTGGAAAACTACGTCATCAAAAAAGGAATTGTTGTGGTAAATAAAGGTGCCAAGATTCCTGATGGAACTAAGATAGGGGATGTGAAATAAACATCGCTTTACATTAAAATCCAATACTTTTAAGATCTACACCTATGGTGGTTATCCAATAATGCAGAAAACAGTTTCGCTATTCGATTGTGTTGGTTTATTTTTAATAATTAAGTCTTATATTTTCCAATCCATTAGATTCAAGGAAAATTAATGAAATCAAAAAGGATACTCAAACGATGACTTACTTTTCACAATGCATTAATTTTACCTCGCTACCGAAAAACTATTGACAACAAAAGACTGATCATTATACAATCTTAAAAGGTACATACCACTTTTGAGGGATTGCACGCTTATCTTAAGAAAGTCTTCAGTTTTTTCGATGAGTTTATCGGTAATGAGTTCTTTGCCGGAGGCATCAAATATAGAATAGTAAATGTCAGTGGATATTTTAGTAAGTGTTTGGATAATCAATAAGTCTTTTACAGGTATTTTAGGGAAGTTGATGGAAGTTACTGTAAGTTTGTCCATTGTAATTTTATTATTTAAAATGTTTAAGGTTCCAAAATCTTTCATCCGATTCTTTAATCAGACTTACATAAAACAAGTATTTGTACAAAAATATTGTGAAAAATTTAATTTTAATTTCGCCCTATTATTCAAAAAATAATTGCAAAAATAATCGGTAATTGAAAGAATATTATATTAAAAAATACCGTAATGCGATTTTTAATCCAATTAAATTCATATTATGCACATCGTATTTCTAGATTCCTATACAACCAATCCGGGGGACATTGACACCAAAATTTTTGAAGCGCTTGGCACATATGTCTTCTACGATTATACTACTGCCTCCCAAATGCCGGAAAGAGTTAAAATGGCTGATGTCGTTATTGTAAACAAGTTTCCGGTTTCTGTAGAATTATTGCTTAATGCCCCAAATTTAAAATATATAGTAGTAGCTGCCACTGGCTACAACAATATTGATGTGCTTGCAGCAAGTTCCAAAGGTATACCTGTCAGCAATGTGAAAGCATACTCAACAAACGGTGTAGCACAGTATGTCATGGCAAGTATGCTCACACACTACAACAAACTACATTACTACCATGATCAGGTTGCGAAACAAAGATGGAACAATTGTCGTGATTTCTGTTTTTATGACCATATTTTTCAAGATTTATCAGAAATAGTATTAGGTATTATTGGTTTTGGAACAATTGGTAAAAAATTAGCAACTATGGCTAAGGGATTTGGTATGACTATTTTAGT
>JAYUTD010000104.1:0-5694 GCA_043755305.1 Saprospiraceae bacterium | reverse complement strand
TGTCAAAAAGACCAAAAATAGCAATGATAATCTTTTGTTTAACATCATAATACGAAGATAATAATTAATAATGATTTACATGCAAAAAAGCCGGTTTTGACGTAGATTTTGCATAAACTTAACATTCATAATAAAATAATGATAATTTTTATTTCATTGATAACGTGTAAATTAAATAGATTTATACTGCATTTAGAAAATAGATTTTGGGTAAATAATGAAAAAATTACTTTTTCTTTTTACTTTTGCAGCGTTTTTTAAATAAAAATATAGATGTCAACAAGAAGGAGTTTTCAAGGCGGTCGCCAACAAAAAGTAGCAACAAAATCTAAATCTTCAGATATAGATGCTGAAATTGTAAATGTAGCCGAAGTTACTGACAAGGCAATTGACTTTTACACCAAGCACCAAAAAAATATTTTAGTCGTTGCGACAGGATTGATTTTATTGATTGGCGGATATTTGGCCTATAAGTATTTAATCATAGTTCCAAAGGAAAAAGCTGCCATAGAAGCAATGTATCAGGCTGAAGCCCAATTTGCCCAGGATTCCTTTGCTGCTGCACTTAAAAATCCGGGTGCAAATTTTGAAGGTTTTGAAGATATCGTTGAAAATTACGGAGGCACAAAAGCAGGTAATACTGCAAAATTGTATGCTGGAATTTGCAACCTGAACTTAGGAAAATATGAAGAAGCCATTGGTTACCTGGAGGATTATTCCGCATCGGACGATGTCACTCCGGCTGTTAAATATGGTGCGCTTGGTGACGCATATGCAGAAAGTAATCAATTGGATAAAGCATATGAGAACTATGAAAAAGCAGCCAATGCGAACGATGATGAATTTTCTGTTCCATTTTATCTAAACAAATTAGGCTTACTGCAATTCGCCCAAAAGAAAAATGAGGAAGCGTTAAAAACGTTTAAAACCTTATCTGAAAAATACCCTAATACGCAAGAAGGAAAAGAGGCTGAAAAAATGGTAGCCAGGCTTTCTGCAGAATAACAAGATCAAAGCAAACTTATAATAGCAAGAGATAGAATTAAATTAATTTTATCTCTTTTTTTTTCTTTAGATTTAAACTTAGATAGTAACTACCACTACCTTTACACAAAAAATAAAAGTAAATGGCGACTAAAAATACAGATTTATCCGCTTTAAACGGGGAAGGCATAGACGGCAAAGGATTATGCATAGGTATTGTAGTTTCTGAATGGAATACCGAAATCACAGCCGCCTTGCAAAAAGGGTGTGTAGAGGCATTAATAGAAAAAGGGGTTGCATCAGA
The DNA here is from genome assembly GCA_043755305.1 of Saprospiraceae bacterium. GTDB lineage: Bacteria > Bacteroidota > Bacteroidia > Chitinophagales > Saprospiraceae > JADKBO01. The sequence goes on along the minus strand of JAYUTD010000104.1, from coordinate 4,406 downwards.
CAACATACACATTATAAAAGTGCCTGGCGCATTTGAATTGCCGCTGGGCGCCAAATTGCTTGCTGGTAAAGAAAAATTTGATGCCATAATTTGTCTTGGCTGCATTATTAAAGGCGACACCAAACACGATGAGTATATAAGCAATGCCGTTGCAAGTGGAATTATGACACTCAATATTGCCTCGAATAAGCCTGTCATCTTTGGTGTCTTAACGCCCAATGACATGGATCAAGCTTTGGAAAGAGCCGGCGGAAAGCATGGAAATAAAGGCGTAGAAGCTGGTATGACTGCTTTAAAAATGGCCAATTTAGCCAAAAACCTCAAAACAAGCAAGAAGGGCATCGGATATTGATTGACATAACTGTCTAACAATTTAATCATTAAGCCTAAAAATTAGATAAAAACACTAATATTCATAAAAGTTTGGTGATTTTAGAATTAAATGCTACCTTTGCGGCTTATTTTTAACAAATTAAATCACCATAATTATGCTAGCAATCGTAACTATAGCTGGTCAACAATTTAAAGTGAGCGAGGGTCAATCTATCTTCGTCCACCAGCTAGAAGCCGCAGAAGGTGATTCAGTAAACTTTGATCAGGTCTTAATGACTATCGGAGAGAATGGATCGTCTAAAGTAGGCATGCCGACAATCAGTGGTGCTTCTGTAAAAGCAACTGTATTGGGTCACCTAAAAGGGGACAAAGTAATCGTATTCAAAAAGAAAAGAAGGAAGGGCTACAGAAAGAAGAACGGCCACAGACAAGCTTTTACTAAAATTAAAATTGATTCGATTAACGCTTAATTTATTTTTTAAACTTTAAACACAAAAAGTCATGGCACATAAAAAAGGAGCAGGTAGTTCTGACAACGGCAGAGATAGTCATAGTAAACGGATGGGCGTAAAAATATTCGGCGGCCAATCAGTAATACCTGGAAACATTATAGTAAGACAAAGAGGAACCAGATTTCACCCGTCTACGAATGTAGGCATGGGTAAAGACTTTACCTTGCATGCGCTTGTAGAAGGTACTGTGGTTTACAAAAAAGGGTTCAAACAGAGGACATTTATCTCTGTCGTTCCTTCAGCAAACTAAAATTAGTTTTCATTCCTAGGAAAATAAATACAAAAGCCTGCTAGTTTTCTAGTGGGCTTTTCTATTTTTGTGCTATCATGAAGATCATTGTAAGGACATTAATGGGGCTAGAGGCAGTATTGGCAAAGGAATTGGAAACATTGGGCTGCACCGAAATTGAACTCCTGACGCGGGCTGTCATGTGTGAATGCACAGTAAAACAGCTTTATGAAGCCAATCTTGTCCTTAGGACTGCTATAAAAGTGATGGTCCCAATTGGAGAATATGTGGTGAAAAACGAATACCAGCTCTATGATGCGGTAAAGTCTATAAAATGGGAAGAGATCTTCAAGGTCAATCAGACATTCGCAATAGAAGGTGTAGTTCACTCTGATACATTCAGGCACTCACTATACGCTGCTCTCAAAAGCAAAGACGCCATTGCAGATAGATTTAGAGAACTTACGGATAAACGCCCTTTCGTAAATCCAGGCAATCCGGATGTGGGCATTGTCATCCATATCAGGCAAAACACGCTTACAGTGCTGCTCGACTCTACAGGTAGTTCTCTTCATATGAGAGGATACCGCATGTATCCGGTTGAAGCACCGATCAATGAAGTGCTGGCCGCTGGAATGCTTCAATTGGCAGAATGGGACAAAAAAACAACCTTGGTTGACCCAATGTGTGGATCCGGTACCTTTCTTATTGAAGCTGCTATGCTGGCAGCCAATATACCTGCCCAAAGTTATGATAGAAAATATTGTTTTATGAATTGGGGCGATTATGATCCAAAGCTCTGGAAAGAAATAGTGGAAACCTCTCGCTCTAATGTAAATCTTGACGCAATACCTGTGATACTCGGATATGATAAATCTCTGAAATGTGTAAGTGCCACAAAAACCAATGCGGAAGAAATAGGCATTGGCGATAAAATAAAAGTCGAAAGAAAAGACTTTTTTACTACTCCAGGTATGAGTGATTGCTTTATCATAACCAACCCGCCTTATGACCAAAGGCTTAAAGAAGAGGATATTCTTCTTTTCTATAAAAATATTGGGGACAAATTAAAAAAAGACTACATCAATACGCAAGCATGGATTATAGGCGGCAATATTGAAGCACTTAAAAACGTTGGTCTTAAAGCAAGTAAAAAAATAGCACTCCTCAATGGTGACATTGAATCCATGTTTTACAAATTTGAAATATATGAAGGGTCCAAGAAAATGGTTGTTTAGTATTTCGATAGTTTTATTGTACACCTTTTACTCTCATGGCCAGAGCATTCAGCCATTACATGTGCTGTTCAAGCCACACCTAATAAAATACGACACCGATACTGTTAACTTAAAATTTAATAATCTAATACCAGTTTATAATGTAGACCACCAACCCATCTTTTGTAAATGGGAAGAATTATGGACAAGATCTTCAAAGATAAATTTAAGGCTTAGACTAGGAAACCTGCAGTATGTAGATGAATTAGAGAAAAATAGACCATAGGTCGAAATAAAAAACACTTATTAAAAGAAGTTAAACAGCTACTTCTAATTTAAATGAATAAAGAATTCTGTTTACGTTGAATTTGTTTGGCAATAACGCTGGCTTTATAAAAATTACCTTCTGTTTGGTTGCTTATTTACATTGATCATAAATAAGCCAAAAAATAAGGTTACCAAGCATAAAATAAAAACTACCATTGGGATAACAAAGTTGATTTGTTACAAAAATATGAATTAACTTAATGAAATTCAAACATTTCTGTATTTTATTCAAATAAAAACGAAGCAATAAATAATATTATAATTCTTTGGTATTTATAACAGTATAATTTAGACATCTTTCTCTTTCGTTAGTATTCCTGTCTCTTCACCAAAAAATTCTGCAAATCCGGCAAATGCATTGGCCAATTGGGCATTGTTGGTCGCTTTGAAATAAGTATCAGATAAAGCCCTGAGTGTTTGAAACATAAATCTATCCATTTCTACCACCTGCATTTCATTGGTCCAAAGATCAATTTTAAGTGTATCGAGGTGGTCTTTGTCAAACAATGACAGCAACATGGCCTTGACTTCTTTCTTAGTTTGAGGGTCATCGTTGTCCTGGGCTTCCCAAAATATTTTATGCGGATGTTTGTTTTCATCCAACTCCACCGTAATATTGATCGTTGATTTTTTTGACATCTTTTATGTATTTCCACGCAAAAATAGGTTTTAAGGCGCACAATTTATATTTTTGTACAAATGATATTTAGATTATGAATGAAGCAATCAGAAATATAGAACCAAAAGTAGTGTGGATAAATTTTGCAGAGCTGAATGCAGTGCCCCGGGGTTCTAAAAAAGAAGATAAGGTAATTGAATTTATAATGTCTTTTGGCAATAACCTCGGACTATCAACAATCAAGGACACAGTTGGCAATGTCATCATAAAAAAACCTGCAACCGCTGGAATGGAGACAAGACAGAAAATTGTACTGCAGTCGCATCTCGACATGGTGCATCAGAAAAACAATGCTACCACATTTGATTTTGATACGCAAGGCATACAGATGCTCATCGAAGGCGATTGGGTAAAAGCAAATGGCACTACGCTAGGCGCAGACAATGGCTTGGGTGTGGCAACCATTATGGCAATTTTATATTCCGATACTATTGCACATCCTGCCATTGAGGCACTATTTACCATCGATGAAGATACCGGAATGACAGGGGCTCTGGGCCTTGAAGGTGGCTTGCTTGAAGGAGAGATACTACTAAATCTTGACACAGAAGAGGATGATTCCATAGAGATCGGATGCGCAGGAGGCATAGATGTTACTGCTACAAAATCATATACTACCATAGCTTGTCCGTCAATATATACGGGTATGCATCTTGTGGTACAAGGCCTTCAGGGTGGCCATTCGGGTATGGACATTCATAAAGGGTATGGCAATGCCAATAAAATTATGAATCGACTGCTGTATGCGTTGTGCAAAGATGGAGATGGTATGATCAGTAGTATTGACGGTGGCGGATTAAGAAATGCCATACCCCGCGAAAGCAATGCCATAATGAGTATTCATCCGGAAATAAAAGTAGCATTTATAGAAAAGTTTAATTTATTGAAAGCTGAAATCATAGAAGAATTCAAAGGAATAGAACCCAATATGGACATCCAATTGAATGAAGTAAATAACCCCTTCAATGCAATGGACCCCACTGAAGAAATGTTATTGCTCAAAGCAATCAATGCTGCTGCCAATGGCGTTTTTAGAATGAGTCCCCAGATTGAAGGCCTGGTAGAAGCTTCCAACAACGTGGCAAGAGTAGATGTAAAAAACGGAGAGG
>JAYUTD010000103.1:0-5703 GCA_043755305.1 Saprospiraceae bacterium | reverse complement strand
ATGAACCTGTATTATCGACATTTTCTCCGGATTTTTGTGCTTCCGCTTGTTGCTTTAATTTTTTTCCTGACTCAGTGTTGTCTAATAAGTACTTAGCACCGAAAAAAACTACTCCTAATATACCTAAAGTAATTACTAATTTCGAAAAACCTGTTAATCGAGTTGCCATTTTTTATATAATATTTATGGTTTATAAATGTTTTAATTTTAATAATTGGTAAAGCTTATAAAGAAACTATTATTTAAAGAAATCATCATATTGATTAGCACGGCCAACCTTCACAGCTTCTTCAAAATGAGGTGTTTTCAACTCCATAATTTCTTCTTGTTTATTGGTTTGATTTATGATAGCCTGCTTGTCGGTTCCAAGCAAAATAGATACGCCTTCGTTCTCCCACTTCTCCAACATTTTTAACCCTTCCTCTTCAAATACACCATTTTGCAAGTCAATGCTTTGCATGAAATTTTCTGACATACTCATGAATTGTTCCATTTCACCAACTTTATTGCTTACGTCATCAGCGATGGCTTCTAAAGCAGTATCAAACATTTCCTTTTTATCTTTATCTCCTTTAATGATGCTCATGGCGGATTTCATTGCATTATGACTGGCCAGGATTGCTTTTCGCTCCGTTTCCTTTATGGAAACCTGGTCTTCAATATCTTCTGCCAAAATGGAAGAGTTTTGGTACATTTTGTTTAGCACCCGGTCAAGAATCTCCATTTTTCTGTAAAGCTCATCCAACTTCATATTTGATTCTTGCAGTCTGCCTGCCTTTCGGCTTTTGAGAATCATTTGGGCCTCTTCATTGGTACGTTTTGCTTGATCCGCTTCAGACAAATTTGCATTGATTTCCTTTTGATTATTGAGAATCATTTCTTTTAGCTTGTGTTTTTGTGACCTAAGCTTATAGATTTGTTTGCGCATTTGCTTCAGATTGCCTTTTAATTCGTCAACGTAGTTTTTAAGGATAGCAATTGGATCTATCATAATGAATAAGCCAGTTATCCATCTCATTACCGATTTGTACATATAAGAAAACAGTGCCCTTGATTTGGCATCTAAAGCCATAAAGATGATCGCTCCCAATGTCAAAAGCATGAAGACAAGCCCTGCAGTAGAGCTGACAAAAGCGGCTATGGTTGCGATAGAAGTTGTAAGTACAAATGCAATAGCCGCTATTATTCCCACAAGAAATAAGCCTCCGGTAACTCCTTCAGGTTTTTGCCAAAATGATTTAGGGTTTAATTCAGACATTAGACCAATTTATATTGGACAAATTTAGTGAAAATTAGAAAACAATCCTATTAATTGGCAGCATATTGGCTAATATTCTTAATATCATCGACAATCTGCTGTGTAACTGCGACATATGCCTGTTCAAACTTGGCAGAGGTTTCTGCAATTTTTTTGGCACTCGCACCTATTTCATCCTTCATTTTTGAAAGATTTGCTTCTTCACTTTCAATTTCCTTTTGCAATTGTGCGATTTTATTTTTCTTATCAATAATAGAATTTTGCAAAGCAGTAACTCCATCCTTTTCGTCCTGGGAGACTTTTTGTCTTTGGGTTTGCACTGCTTGTGAGAATTTGTCGTTTTCTTCTTTAAGCACGCTAAGGTATTGGTTGGCGGCTTGTATTATTTTTTCTGGAGTCGCACCCATTGTTTTTGCCATAGCCATAGCAGACTGGTATTGCGTAGGTACGTCCATATTCATTTTGCTCAAAGATTGCAATGAAGTCTTGTATTCAAGGTAGTCAAATCCGGGTAGATTTGCCTTTTCTATGGCATCCAGCAAAATATTCATAAATTTTTCATCCGGTACTTTGCTCTTTAGACTTGAAGCATCATAAGTGGGAGTGTTTGAAGGCAGTACATTGCTTACCTTAGCAGATGCAGTTTCCCTAATTGAAGGTTTTTCTTCTTGTTGGGCGGGCGCAGCAGAAGGCTGAGATACTGGCGATGGGCTGCCATCTTCAACTATAAAAACCGATTTCAATTTTTTTAGAACATCCATATTTATTTTCGTTTACTTTTTGTAAAAGTAGGAAATATGTTTTGGATCGATAATAGATTTGAAGGTATATTTTTTTAAATACTTCAATAAAATTTTCGAAAATGGCCCTATTTGACAATAGTCACATTACCAACAATTGTTTTACTTACATTATCTACATCAATTGTATTGAGTGTATACACATAAACTCCAGGCTGCAATTCCTTCCCATTAAATGTACCATCCCAACCATTCTCGGGTATGCCTATTTCAAAATTTTTGCGTGTCCATACCAAATTGCCCCACCTATCATAAATAGACATAGACACTGCCTGCACATTGTAATCGGATGGCTTCTCAGGGTAGAAAATTCCATTTGTAGTACCGCCACCTGTTTTTATTATTGAAGGAAAGTAAATCTTCTTAATTACTTCTTTTGTTACTGTATAAGTCAATGTACCCTCGCAATTGTCACCGTAAGCATATTCAAGTGTTACCGTACCATATTCCAGGATGCTTGTGACCGGACACTCAGCACAATTTACAAGTCCTACCGGAGACCAGTTAAAGCTGGTTAAAGGCAAGCTGCTTGCATAAGATAGTTGTTTGGTCCCATCTGAAAGAATTGTTTCTTTTATTGAAACGATAGGCTCAGCGCCTACAGAAATACTTATATTATTGGAGGTTTTGCAATCATCGCGATCTATCAATTCTATCTTGTAATCACCTGGTGTTAATACTATTTCTTTAGGAAAAGCAATAATGCTGTCCGTCTTTACTGAATTGATATACAATATCGGAGCACCTTTAAGAAATGAAGCATTTTGTAAAGTCAATACTCCCGTGCCATCTTCACACGGTGCATCTTCGGTATTTAGCACCAAATCCGGTTTATTGAATGTAAGTGAAACATTTACTGTACTATCGCAACCCTTAGCATTTTTTATGCCCAATAGCACCTGACCTGATGTATTGTTTTTGTCAAAAGTTTTACCATTGAGAGTATAAGTATAATCTGTATTACAGGTACTAAATGTATAATCAAAAGTAGTTGCTTTGTTAAAGGTCAAGCCTACATACAATACAGAATCACATCCTACTGCATTCTTAACCAATAGCGTATCATTGGTCATGGATGATGAAAATTTAACTCCGGCAATCGTAACTTCATCGCCTTCACAATAGTTGCCTTTTACCTGTTTTGTTGGGCTGGACAAAACCGTAAATTGTTTTAACAAATTGAGGTCATAGCTACATATTCCCAGGTCAGCTTTCTTTATAGTCACGTAATATTTGGTGTTCGGCTTAAATACACCTGCATCGATTGTAATGTCTATAGGGCCGGTAAGATTTGGCAATGATATATCCTTAAGGTTTGAACTTAGGTTACCTGCATTGTATTGGGACTCATTTTGCAAAATTACATTCATACTGAATCCACCTATTCCATTCACGTTCAATACTAAATCCTCACCCAAACAAATGCTTGGTGGCATTGATAGTGATATTACAGGACTTTGCACAAAGGTCAGGGTTACAGAAGCCTCATCAGTCGGGCAGATTACGCCATCCCCTACTTTGTATTTAATCTCAAATGTAGCAGGGACAGTAGGTGTAAATACTCCATTACCAGCTAAATTGCCCCCAAATCCGCTGAATACAAATGTTCCCCCACTGTTTTGCGCTGCAATCAATGTATCCAGATCTATAGGCTTAACTGCGCAATAAGTTTTAGCAATATCATTTCCTGCAGAAATTAAGTTTTTGACCTCCACCTGCAACTCGCTTGTATCTGCTTTACAAGAACCATTTGCCGGAATAATATGGTATATAGTAAAAAAGCCGGCATTCAATCCTGTCGTATTAAAAATAGAGCCGGTAAGTTTACCTGTAACTGTTTTTTCTTTAAATATTCCAATGCTTGTCTGACCACTGACCATGTCTTTCAAATCAACAGATGCCCCTTTACAAACTGTATTGAGTGCGTTGTTTCCTGCATTGGATCCACTAACAATGTTTAGGGTTATTTTAGCAGTATCATTGCAATTGGTAGAAGAAGGTGCATTTGAATTTTGAAGCGAATACTGAATTTCGTATTTTCCAACATTTAATGCTGAAACACTTAATTTTGTTGGGTCTGGAATAGCAAATGAGCCTTGAAATTTACCCGTAGTAGCTGAAGCATTTTTCAATATTGAAAAAAGATTAATGGTAGATGGACTGCCTTGGCACAGTGTTAGAATAGAATCAATACCAGCGTTAGGTTGGGCGACTAAGATAAAATCTGAAAAAGTCAACGCAGGGGCACAAACAGCAGGTGATATGCTATAGTTGAATTTATAATTACCCGGTGGTGTATTTGCCGGTATTGGCACTTTCGTAGGGTCTGTGAGGTCTAAACTACCATTAGACAATTTCCACACCCCATTATTGTCATAAGGTCCAGTCAACAAATCAAATAAATTAAGGTATACATCCATTTTATCCTGGCACTGCCCTATAACTTTGCCCAATCCGGCTTTTGGTTTTTTCTCTACGGTGAGCGTAAAAAATTTTTCTGTGGCGCAAGCTGCAATAGATTCATAAGCATAAATCGTATCTGAGCTAGTCAACGATTGCCCTGGCATCAACTTTGTACCACTGCCATTTGGTCCTGTGAAGTAAGCTTCATTGCTTAGATTGTTCCCAGTTATAGAAGGCAGTGTAAACGTTTCACATACTACCGTGTCATTGATTGAAAATATTTCCGGTCCGGGTGCTACTGAGATATTGAATTGAACCGTATTAATCTGGCATTTATTTAGCGTATCAAATACGTATAAGGTAAGTGGGGAAGACAGGATTTCACCAGCTTTGTATATAGAACCCATACCATTGGGTAGTGTATAATAGTAAGCTGAAGTATCTACATTGATACCCTGTATAGGGGGCAATTCATAACTGTTGCATGCAGTAATATCTGTTAATGGATTATAAATTGTGTTTTTACGGATTTTCACATACAAAGTGTCTTTGTCAAAACACGTAGCACTGCCTACATACAAGTAAAAGGTATCTGTTTTAATCACTAAAGTACCAACAGAATCCGGAAGACCTGTAAAATTTTGGTTGCTGTAATAAGCTTGATTGCCTGATAAATTTGTTCCGGTTATTTTTGGAAGTTTGTATTGTTCACATGCAAAAACGGTAGAATCAAGTTTGATCTGAGGAATTGGCGTAATAGTAACAACTATGTCGGGATTATTGGTTTGACAGGCAGGATTACTAGACTCAAAGATAAAGAGTGTCGTCGTGACTTTTATGGTATCTCCTACCTTGTATTTTATACCTGCCCCCAATGCAGCTGAGAAATAAGAAGCTTGGCCACTCACTCCGGTGCCCGTTATAGATGGCAAAATGTATTGTCCGCAAATGGCAGTATCTTTTGGTTCTGCATAAGTGGTAAGGCCTCCGATGTTAATTGCAATTTGCTCCTGATCAAAACAACTTGCATTGCCACTGTATGCATACAATACGGTTGAGGCGGAAATAAGATCTCCAGCGTTGTATTTTGTGCCTGTGCCATTGGGTCCGGTAAAAAAGGCGGTGGTACCACCACTTATAGGATTGGTTACATTAATGACAGGCAACACAACTGGCGCACAACTACTGATCGACCCTATATTAACCACATCGGGTTTAAGATTGTAGGTCACCACAATAGGG
>JAYUTD010000102.1:0-5707 GCA_043755305.1 Saprospiraceae bacterium | reverse complement strand
GAAAAGAGTCGTGGGCCAAAAAGAAGCAGTAGAAGCTGTAGCCAATTCAATAAGGTTGAGCAGAACCGGCCTGGCCAATGAGCACAGGCCTATTGGTTCGTTTCTTTTCCTCGGCACTACCGGGGTAGGTAAAACAGAATTGGCAAAGGCCCTTGCTGAAATGCTTTTCAATGACGAAAACCTTATGACAAGAATTGACATGAGTGAATACCAGGAAAAGCATAGCGTATCCAGATTGGTAGGTGCGCCTCCGGGATATGTAGGCTATGATGAAGGTGGCCAGTTGACAGAAGCTGTCAGACGAAAACCTTACTCTGTCGTATTGCTTGACGAGATCGAAAAAGCACACCCTGATGTATTCAACACACTATTGCAAGTTTTGGAAGATGGAAGGTTGACTGACAATAAAGGCCGCTTAGCCAATTTCAAAAATACCATTGTCATCATGACTTCCAATATTGGGTCCGATGTAATCAGAGAAAGTTTTGAAAACATCAAGCCCGGTGAAGAAGAAATGGTAATAGAAAAAACAAAAAACCTGGTATTCAATATCTTAAAAAATAGTGTCAGACCGGAATTCCTCAACAGAATAGATGAGGTCATTATGTTTAAGCCACTTAGCAAAAAAGACATTGCTGCAATCGTAAAGATTCAGCTGAAAGACCTGGAGAAAATATTGGCAAAACAAGAAATAGAAATTGAATATACTCCTGAAGCCCTGGCTTGGCTGGCAGAAGAAGGTTACCAACCGGAATTTGGCGCTCGTCCATTAAAGCGGGTCATTACTAAAAAAGTACTGCACGAATTGTCCAGACAATTATTGCTCAATAAGATTGTACCTAAATCAAAAATCTTATTGGACGTATTTGATGGCACCGTAGTATTCAGACAGCCTAAGTAATGGCCAAAAGGTATCTAATCTTTGTAAAATATGTTTGTTAAATATTTCATAAGCTGTTTGTTTTGGAAATTTTCATAATTCAGTTAATGTTATATTATAACGTATTCAATTGAACAAAATAATAATTAGTTAGGCAAAAAAAAGTAGAATTGGGTTTGGTTGGTGTTTTTGAGGGCAAGCTGGAAAAGCTTGCCCTTTTTATTGGCAAGATTTATTTATATTTGTTTAATTTATAAAAATATGCATCCATCCTCTAACATAACCTGTATCATTCTTTGTGGTGGTAAGAGCAGCAGAATGGGCAGAGACAAAGCCTTTATACCATACCACGGCATGCCGCAATACTTACACCTCAAAAACATGACAAAAAGCTTATGCCAGGACACTTGCTTTTCAATAAATGATAGTCAGGAGCACTTATTTAATGGGGAAAATTATATAGTGGACAAATACCATTTTCACGGGCCACTTAATGGCTTACTTTCAGCCTTTGATGCTTATCCATTGTCCCACGTATTGCTGTTGGGTGTTGACTATCCCTTGCTTAAAATAGATGATCTGACCGCTTTGGTAGCCAATAAGGAAGACCACTGCGATGCTGTGTGTTATTATCATCCGGAAGAAAATATCGCAGAACCATTGGTGGCGCTCTATGATGCAAGATGCGCTGCAAAACTTCATAATTATGTAGAGAAGGATATGCGCCCATCTATTCAGGGTTTTTTGAAAAGCGCCAATGTCAAAAAGATTAATTTGGTAAAACCACACAATATGGTTAGTTTTGATTGTGAATAATTCAATACAGGTGGAGCCAACTAAGAAAGTTTCGGTGGTGAGGTACGACAAAACATTTTTCGGGCATAAAAATGATAGCGTATCTGTAGAAGAACCACTAGAAATCCGGCTTAGTTATGGACCTTTAGACAACCGAATCACACGTCAGGTAGCTATTACAATGCGAACCCCGGGGCAGGATGAATTATTGGCACTTGGGTTTTTGTACAACGAAGGCATTATCAATTTGCATGCAGATGTCATGAAAGTGACGAAAAGTACGTACCACAAAGGAGAATTAAACCAAAATATTATTACAGTTACATTACTGCCCAACATTACTTTTGACGACTTTAGTTTGCAAAGAAATTTTTACACTACAAGCAGCTGTGGTATTTGTGGCAAATCAAGTATTGAAGCCATTCAAAACATGTGTAGCCACAAAGTAATAAGCAACATAGAAGTTGAACCGGAAGTACTACTTTCATTATCAGAAAAATTGAGAGAAAGGCAAGTTTTGTTTAGTGCCACTGGCGGTATCCATGCTGTTGCATTATTTATTAATCAGCAAATTGTCTCGTTTGCAGAAGATGTAGGCAGGCACAATGCTATGGATAAACTTACGGGCCAGTTATTGGATATGTCCCTTAAAAGGATAGATCAATCCATATTATTGCTAAGCGGTAGAGCAAGTTTTGAACTATTGCAAAAAGCAGCCATCAATGGCATTCCTATTGTTTGCGCAGTGGGTGCACCCAGTAGTCTGGCAGTAGATATGGCCATTGACTTCAATATTACATTGGTCGGATTTTTAAGAGACCATTCTTTCAACATTTATTCTCATGCGCATCGTGTAAAAAATAAACATGAATAAAATCACCAATTATTAATTGCATAATGCCTGTTCATTATTTTAAATTTTCTATCGGGTAAATACCAAATTTTATGAAGATACGGATAAAAGGAAACGCATTGAGGCTCAGGCTTTCTATGTCTGAAGTAAATATACTTTGCAGTGAACATCGCATCGAAGAGAAGTGCATGATAGGCAATTTATCTTTTTCTTACGCACTCTCCGTGTCCCAAACGGAGGCCATTGGCGCTATTTATGCCAACGGATGTATCCTTGTAGCCATCAGCAATGCTTTAATACAAAATTGGGCATCCAATGATGTCACGGGATTTAATCATATTCAGGTAAATGAAGATGGATCTGAATTATTTATACTGATAGAAAAAGATTTCGTCTGCTTGGATGATTCTTTTGAAGACCAAAGTGACAATTACCCAAACCCAAATAGTAAATGTTGATTAAAAATCAATAAACGATAGGATTAAAATTTATTCTTTTATTTTTTCAAAAACTGCCAACTCATCTCTGTCTAACTCTGATTTGGGTACTTCATTGATATACGCAATGGCTTCCGTTTTCTTATTGGATAACAATAAACACAGTGCTTTGATATAATGGCAACGTGAGGTGTTTAATTTTACTTTAAGCAATTCGTCTGCAATACCGGAAGCTTCGGTACACCTTTTTTCTCTCAATAATATTTCTGCCGCCCAATACCTTTTTTTATGGTAGTCTTTGTCTAAAAGATCACTGGACAAAAGATTGTTTATAACCTCGGTGTCACCATTCAAATACTTTGCAATCAATAGATTCAATGGTTGATCGGCATCACCTCTTTCTCCTTCCCATATTGGCTCATGGTAATGCATGGCATAGATCTGATCTGAGGAAGTCGTCTCAGTTATTGTTGGATTAAATTTCACATAGAAGAAAAACAACAGGCAGGCAGCTGAAGCCACAATACCCATTAAAAAAAGTTTTCGACTCACTGATTTAGGTCGTGACGCAGGCTCGGTGATGGGCTTGATATTCTCTTTGCTATTGCGCAGGTAGCCAAAGATTTCACTTTCAATAAAACCTTCTGCTATCTTTTTTGCAACTCTTGCAGCCTCGGTTTCTGCTTTTAGATTATCGTCTGTGCTTAGCCTTGACTCAAAATCTTTAAGCGATTCTCCTTCGAGTTCTCCATCTATGTACTTGATAATATCTTCAATCATTGTTTAAAAAATTACGGATTATAACAGGATTGCTTTTAATAAAACTCACCATTTTTTGTATACACTCGTATTTTTTCTTTCTTGCCATCATTTCACTTTTGTATTCCATCAACTCTGCTATCTTTACCATCTTATAGTTATATGCCCAATAAGTAAGTACTTTTCGACACGACTCAGAAGATTTTTCCAGTATCAATTCATAAAGCGATTCATTGTTAAAAAAACCCAAAGGCTCATCGTATTCTACTATATAATCGAGATTAAGTGAGGTGTCATCCATTGACAATGGCTTGCCGGTTTTTTTCAAACTTGATAAAAAAGTCAATTTACAGATACCAAAAACATAAGAATTGATATTTTTTTCAATTTCAAAATTTTCTTCCTTCATTATTTTTTTAAAAAACCGAACAATGCTTTCCTGAAATATTTCTTCAGCATCGGTCAACGAACCTCCATGAGAAAGTACATATTTTTGTACATTGCTCTTGAGCGCTTCATCCTTATAAATGCTCTTGCAAACTTCTTCTCTATAGGTTGATGATTGACGCAGCTTTTGCCACTCTATCTGGTTTTTGTCGGTCACAATAGTATGTTTCTTTTTTTTAGCAAATGTGACCCTAAAATAATGGTTTTTTTAAAACAATACGCAAATTGCCTTCTTTTTATATGATAGAGCCCTTAAAAAACCTATATTTTACCGAAAATGTATTTAAATGTCTATTTTTATTGGCAGCCCCGCAAGGTTAATAAGCTGTGCAAATCTTTTTGATTTATTGGATTCTTACGTTGAAAGGCATGATTTGGAGTATTTCATTTAATGGCGTTGATGAGTATTAGATAATTTCATTTAATTTAGGGCCAAACATTCAATATGGATTTTGGAACAAGTAAGTTCGCACTAAAAGACTGGCTGCTGTTATTGGGCATCACCGTTTCCTATACAATAATCCTATTTGTAGTTGCCAACAATTGCTTCTTTTGGGATACGGTCCAGCTTGGTTCAAAGCATGCCCACTATTTTTATACCCACCATTTTGGTAATGTATTGTTACCCGATAGTATGGATAGTGGCCATGTACCATTATTTGGTGCTTATGTCGCACTTTGTTGGAGTCTGTTTGGAAAATCTTTGCCTGTAAGCCATTTTTGCATGTTGCCCTTCCTGATAGGCATAGCTTATGAGTCTATCCATTTGTTAAAAAAATGGATTGCCCCACAATATATAATACAAGCTACATTGATTGTGTTGATAGAGCCCACACTACTGGCCCAATCTACCTTGGTATCGCCTGATGTAGTGCTTATCTTTGCACTGCTGTTTTCGGTCAACGCTGTATTGGATAAAAACAATTTATACTTAGCTATGGGCATTACCTTGCTGATGTTGGTTAGCATGAGAGGCGTAATGGTCACCGCTGCACTCCTATGCTTTCAGATGGTAGAGATTTATAGCAAGCCCAAAAGAAATAAGTTAATGTTGGAGGTTGTAAAAATATTGCCTGCTTATCTTCCGGGCATTGTGTTATTTACTACCTACCAGTCTTTTCATTTCTTGGAGAAAGGATGGGCTTTTTACCATGAAAATTCTCCCTGGGCGCCAAGTTTTGAAAAAGCCGGTCTGAGAGAAATTTTCAAAAATTTACTTTTTCTATTCCATAGAATGCTTGACTTCGGCAGAATATTTATATTTGGAACAATTTTTTTTCTGGTAATAAAATTCAGATCAAAGGTTGTCAAAGATGCGACCTTCCAAATGTTGCTACTATTGTTTAGCTTGCTATTGGGATTTTTAAGTTATAGTTTTCTATTTTACAAAGGCCTTACTGGACACAGGTATTTGCTACCTGTTTACGTTGTTTCACTGTTGATAGCTATGTATTTAATCACAAAATATTCAAGCAAGCCATACCGCTGGTTGACACTGGCCGCTGTAGCATTGGTCACAGGTCATTTTTGGGTATA
>JAYUTD010000101.1:0-2267 GCA_043755305.1 Saprospiraceae bacterium | reverse complement strand
GGCTCAGATGAGCTTTGTCCAATATTCGTACGAGGAAAATAAAATCTACATCTGCCACTTCCAAAGAAGAAGTAATTTACTGCTCCAGGATAATAAGTACCAAGTATTTTATCGAACCCGATTTTGTTTTCAATTTCGCTATCTATTTTATTATACCAGTCCCAATATGCAGATCGGCATTGTTTAGGTAAGCTAGTTGCACATGCACCTTCTTTTGATTTATTGACAGTATAGTCACCTTTAGGATGGAAGAAGGTATAATTATGCCATGCTCTACATAATGGATACGTATTGTAAGTAAACCAATCGTGCTCTGAACATGGGAATACATGTGGATCATATTTAGGTACACCACAAGCTTCATACACTCTAAGTACAACTAAATTATCACCGCAATCTTTTAGATCAATATAATCTTTGAATAAGAAACAATTGATCCATTGAGAAAGGAATCCATCATAGTAGAATCCCTTATTGTCGGCTTTGTCTTCTGTTTTGTAATTCCAATAATCAGCTTTACAAGTAGACTCCCAATATGAAGTCCATTCTTTAGTAGTTTTGTCTATATCTGCCATAGATGCTACAGCAAAGTGTAGAATATTGCAGCAATTATCTCTGCTACCATTGTCCAGATCTATAGCATATACTCTTGCCCAACAAGTAGAAGGATCTACCGTAGTCACAGTTTTTTCATCGCAGATTGGATTAGGCGGAGTATTATCCGTCACATCTATCCAGATACAAGTATCTGTTCTATTAAAGCAAGCGTCTACAATTCCTACTTTTACTTTGTGTCGCTTTTCACCATTCGCAGGTGAGACGATAGCAGGTAGTTTTAAACTTGCCGGTAAACTACCGCTTAAAATGCTTATTTGTCCCCCATGTCCACCCAGATCATAAGATACAGTATAAGTTTGTTTCGTATTGATATCACAATCATCAATAACCAATGCACTCAATGATACATTTGCAAAGCAATCATGTGGTGAAGTAAATGCATTATAGGATAATACGCTAGATGATTTTACGATTGGATTTTCTTTATCTTCTATTTTAATATATTGAACATACGAAGTGTCTTTGTGTTGGCACCAATCATTGATGAGCCATTCTCTTCTGATCTTGAAGCCAGTACCGCAGGTGGGAATGACTTGATCAGTCCAGGTAAGACTCGTTTTGCAGAATCCTCCAGGTGCAGGATACATTGCTACACAAGAATCTACTCTTATGCATACGCCATTTACAATGACTAATACACTATCTCTTATATATGGTACTGCTTTTAAAAGGGGATCTACACATTTGGCGATGTATCCAAATGTATCTCTTAATTGTAGATTCAATAAAAATTGTGGAGTAGGGTAACTGGCACTTGTTTTATCGCTTGATAATTGGATCAAGTCAAAATTTGCCTTGTCAGTATTTGATTTAGTGTTGTTTACTTTTTTACAAAGTATTCGACATCCCAAAGAGATCAGATCTGGCTTCTTAGTTCTATTGATAGAATCTCGACCAATAGTCAAGGTATCTGTACACATAGAAGAGTTGCCCCATTCATCCCAGGTGCGAATATCACGTGCAACCCATCCTAATCCTCGTGGATCAATACATCCAAAATCAGCCCAGGTGAGCTTTTCAATAGCAGCAGAACCTAGCTGACCACAATTGTCGATGACTTCACCGACGATTACGGTGAGCTGAGCTACTTGGAAGCAAGATACTTTAGCACTCTTACACAAAGGCTGTGGTGCAGCTTTGTCTTCAATAGTAATATGGCCCCAACAGCTGTTGTTGGTAGCAGAATCGGTAACCCTGTATATAAAGGAATACCCTAAATGACTACGATCGACATCATCACCATTTAGCTTGGCCGTACCATATGGATAGCTCAAGGATACCTTATATACGCAAGGTGATGCGGTTGGATTTTGGAGAAAATCAGCAGAAGTAAACTGCCTGTTACATTTGTCAGCCGGCATAGATGCATTGACATGCTCATTACACACAAGATTACATTGTGCATGCAAGTTCAATGAGTAGAACAATGTTAGCAGAACCGGAAGCCAACATCGTCTTAAACTTGGGAAGGTAATTGTCTTTTTCATTCTAGAAAGTGTTTGATTTATTCAAATAATTAAATTGTTTAAATAGATTTTTATCTAAAGTCATACCAGAGCTTTTCCAAAACCATACCAATTTCAAAAACTAACCTTTTGATATTCAATAAAATAGCAATATGATATAGATCTGTTAAAAGTATATTTCAT
>JAYUTD010000100.1:0-2269 GCA_043755305.1 Saprospiraceae bacterium | reverse complement strand
TCATTCAAGTCTACTGCTCCTGAAGAGAATATTTCTGCCAAGTCAACAGCTCTAAGCGGAATACTCAATTTAGAAGAGAACAGATTTGCTTTTTCTGTTTTGATTAACTCTTTTCAAGGATTTAATAGTGAGTTGCAACGCACTCATTTTATGGAAGACTTTATGGAGAATGAAAAATTTCCCAACGCATTATTCAACGGAAAGCTTGTAGATAAATTTGATGCCACACTGGCTACTCAAAAAGTAAGAGCAAAGGGTCAGATGGAAATTCATGGTGTTAAAAAGGAAAGAATAATTGAAGTAGAGATAACCAAATCTTCCAAAGGATATAATTTTAATTGTTCATTTAATTGCTTGCTAGCAGACCATGGCATACGTGTGCCGAAAGTGGTTTTTCAAAAAATTGCACAAACCATAAAAATAGATGTGAATGGCGAAATGGTTAAGCAATAAAATTTTCGCCAGTTTAATCTTGCTTGCGCTACAATGCCTTAATCTAGACATTATAGCTCAGAATCCTCTAATGAGTGTGCTAGAGGTAGAGGATGTAAATTCTGACCTAGAAATATACAGAATAGCGCAGGACGAGCAAGGCTACTTATGGCTGGCAAGCAACAAAGGCTTGCTCAAATATGATGGCAATAAGTATAGCACATTTTTTTTTCCGGACTCACTGGCAAATGCCAAGCCCACAGCCATAGCAGCAGACAATGAGAATGTATATGTTGGTTTTGATGGAGGCTATTTGTTTATTGTAAATAAGAAATGGCGAAACATTGTTGGTAACAATAAGATATCGGCCTCAGAAATTACAACTATTGCAATAGAAAATTCAGATGTATGGGTGGGTACCAGTGGCGATGGCTTATTCAGAATTCAAGGCAAGCAAGTTATTCATTTGACCAGTGTAAGCACATTATTGGCAGACAACTATGTGCACGACATAGTTTTTATTGCAGACAAAATTGTAGTAGCCACGGATTTAGGTATATCTATTGCCACACATGGTTCGGGCACTATTAATTTCCAGACAGTAGATGCAGCCCTGGGGCTGTCAGATAATTTGGTATTATGCTTATTGCCCACGGCAGACAATTACGTAATAGCTGGTATGCAAAACGGATCGCTTAGTAAGCTGAATTTAGCTAGCCGTGAAGTGTACCGATATGATTTATTTAGCGCACAAAATAGCGCTGCAATAGAGCATCTCTTCCATTATAAAAATGAAGTGCTGGCGCTGAGTGAAGCCAATGATGCTTTTTTAATAGACGAGGCCAACCAACTGGTTCAGCAGTTTAATTTGGACAAAGCAAACGAATCAGAAGTCCACTATTTGGATATAGCGTTGGACAAGGAAGGTGCGGTGGTGTATTGCTCAGGCAAAGCATGGTTAGACCTTGCTAATTTTTCTATACAGTTTATTCAGAATCACGATGGGCAATCGTTTCAAAACATTACAAGTGTTATGTGCGACAAGGAGGGTAATTTATGGATGGCTAATTCGAAAGGAATTTTCAGACATCAAAATAAATTTTCTAATGCTCAATTAATAGAAGAATTTTATTCAAAAAAAGAAACCGATCCTAAAATTGTAGACCTCTGGGAAGATGCTCAAGGAAACATTTGGTTTGCAACATTTGGCAGTGGCATTGGGGTAATCAATCCATTGACAAAAGAAACCAAAACAATAAATAAAAAACAAGGCTTGCTCAATGATAATGTGATGAGCATATCCGGCACCGATAGCAGTTACTGGATGGCTACATTAGGCGGAGCATGTATGCTTTCATATACTAATGGTAAATCGGAGTTTGTTAATTACAACGAAACAAGTGAGCTAGGCAGCGGCTATATTTATACTGTGCATTGTGACAAACGTGGGAGAGTATGGTTTGGCACGGATGGCAATGGATTGGTGTATTTAGATAATGGAACATTTGTATTTCTGAATAGAAAATTTCCTGAATCGGGTAAGTCAATAATTACCATGGCCGAGGATAACTTGGGCAACATTTGGTTTTACTCCACAGACAAAGGATTACAGTGGACAGATGGCAAAGGGGTGTATCACTTTGACACAAGCGCAATTGCAGCCAATTTGGAAATATTTGCAATGCAGGAGGGCAGAGGTAACCAAATAGTATTGCTTACAAGTGCTGGTGTTGCACTTATAGAAACGGAGAGTAAAACACTTTTTGTGGAGTTTAGAAAATATGGACTGGAAGCAAATTACTTAAATGTGATAGCTCAAGATAAATTGGGACAGGTA
>JAYUTD010000099.1:0-2271 GCA_043755305.1 Saprospiraceae bacterium | reverse complement strand
CATCAATTTTTACGGATTCTACACCTTTAATTTTTGACAAGACATTGACGATGGTATTCATACAACCTCCGCATTTTATATTTTCTACTTTTATATTTAGCAATGTATAATATTTTATTTAATCAGACAAACAGTTTTGGCCCTAAAATAGTTCCCTCTTTAGTCAATTGGCATTTAAAAATAATGCAGCAAGTAACAATAAAAGACCTATATTTGTATCCAATTTAAACAATAGATGCCATATGCAATTTTACTCAGACTTAAGTCAAGAACTTGAAAATATAAGCGAAGCTGGACTTTTCAAAAAAGAAAGAATCATTACTTCACCGCAAGCAGCTGAAATTACGACAAGTGCAGGAAAGAAAGTACTAAACTTTTGTGCCAACAATTATCTGGGATTATCGTCACATGCCGATGTAATAAAAGCAGCCAAAGAAACCATTGACACACATGGTTATGGCATGTCTTCAGTTAGGTTTATTTGTGGTACACAGGATATACACAAGGAATTGGAACAACGCATAGCCAAATTCGTAGGTCAGGAAGACGCGATTTTATATGCAGCCGCTTTTGATGCCAATGGCGGTGTTTTTGAACCATTGCTTTCTGAAGAGGATGCCATCATCTCAGACCAACTCAATCACGCTTCTATTATTGATGGCATCAGGTTGTGTAAAGCCAAGCGGTACAGGTATATTAATAATGATATGGCTGACCTTGAAGCCAATCTTATTAAGGCAAAGGAAGAAGGAGCAAGGCACATATTGATTTCTACCGACGGCGTATTTTCAATGGATGGTTATATAGCGCAGGTAGATAAAGTGGTTGCCCTTGCAAAAAAATACGGTGCTTTAACAATGGTTGATGATTGCCATGCAACTGGATTCGTTGGTAAAAACGGAAGAGGAAGTGCAGAGCACTGCGGAGTATTTGGTGAAGTAGACATCATCACCGGTACATTTGGTAAAGCCCTTGGTGGTGCCAGTGGAGGATTTACAGCTGCCAGAAAAGAAGTGATAGAAATGTTAAGGCAAAAATCAAGGCCTTATCTTTTTTCCAATACTTTGGCGCCATCCATTGTAGGTGCTTCCATTAAAGTGTTGGATATTTTAGAAAATAGTACTGCATTGAGAGATAAATTGGAAACCAATGTCCTTCATTTCAGGAAAGGTATGAGCCAAATAGGTATTGACGTCCTTGATGGTGTGCATGCAATTACTCCTGTAATGCTTTACGATGCAAAATTGGCGCAAACCTTTGCAGAAGAACTTTTAAATGAGGGTATATACGTTATTGGATTTTTCTTTCCTGTAGTACCCAAAGACAAGGCGAGGATAAGGGTTCAAATTTCCGCAGGCCATGAGATTCAACATATAGATAAAGCCATCGCTGCCTTTGAAAAAGTTGGGCGTAAATTGGGGGCAATAAAGTAATTTATTATGAAACATATCTTTTTTTTACTTTTTGTTTTGTTGGTAAGCTGTAATAAGCATAATTCATCTACTCAATTCAAGACCCAAAGCACTTCATATGCAATAGTAATACACGGAGGAGCAGGCACCATTACCCGTAAAGAAATGACGCCTGAAAAAGAGGCGGCCTATCGAGCCGCTTTAAACGAGTCACTAACCTCTGGAGAGTCTGTGTTGAAAAAAGGTGGCACTTCAATTGATGCTGTGCAAGCTGCAATTAAAGTCCTTGAAGACTCACCCCTTTTTAATGCGGGCAAAGGATCTGTTTTTAACCACGAAGGCATCAATGAAATGGATGCTGCCATCATGGATGGCTCCAATCAAAAAGCCGGAGCAATCGGGGGAGTTACCAATGTCAAAAATCCAATCACAGGAGCGTGTGCTGTAATAAACAAATCAAAGCATGTAATGCTTGTAGGTAAAGGCGCAGAATTGTTTTGTGCCATGGCAGGATGCACCATTGTGGATCCTTCTTATTTTTATACAGAGACGCGTTGGTTAGCCTTGCAAAAAGCATTGAAGGAAGATTCCACCGGAATCATTACTTCTAAAACAATGGATGAAAAAAAGAAAGGTACCGTAGGTTGTGTAGCGCTGGATCAATATGGAAATATTGCTGCAGGAACATCCACCGGCGGCATGACCAATAAAAAATATGGACGAATAGGGGATGCCCCAATCATAGGAGCCGGCACTTTTGCTGACAATGCTTCATGCGGTGTATCTTGCACCGGACACGGGGAATATTTTATCAGATATACTGTTGCGAGAGATGTAGCGGCTATGATGGAATATGGAG
>JAYUTD010000098.1:0-5716 GCA_043755305.1 Saprospiraceae bacterium | reverse complement strand
ATAATACCAATCATGATAATGAGTGATACACCATTGCCAATACCTTTGTCTGTAATTCTCTCGCCCAACCACATTGCAAACAGAGTGCCTGTTGCCATAATTACTGAATTGCCTAAGAAAAATATCGACTTGTTTACTGTCGGATCAATCGCACCAGGTGTAGAATTTAACAATGTTAAATAAGCTCCACCCTGCACAACACTAATTAAAACAGTTAATAATCTAGTGTACTGATTAATTTTTTTCCTTCCAGATTCTCCTTCGTGCTGTTGTAGTTTTTGAAAATAAGGTACTGCAAATCCCAATAATTGAAGTATGATAGAAGCAGTAATATAAGGCATAACACCTAATGAAAAGATAGAACCTTGATTAAAGGCTCCTCCTGTAAAATTATTGATCAAACCTAAAAGATCATTGGCATTTCTTCCTGACAAAGATGCTGCCAAAGCTTTTGCGTTTACTCCTGGAAGAACAACGTGTGTTCCTAACCTGTATACGGCAAGTACCATAAAAGTGTATAGAATCTTATTTCTAAGTTCCAGAATACTCCAGATATTTTTTAAAGTCTCGATAAACTTATTCATACCACAAATTAATTATTCAGCAACTGAACCGCCTACGGCTTCAATTTTCGCTTTTGCTGAAGGTGAAATATTAGCAACTTTAACGTTTAATTTAGCCGTTAAGTCACCATTTGCCAGAACTTTAAAATCCTCTGATGCGCTGATTACCCCGTGCTTCATAAGCGTTTCAATGTTTATCTCGCTTACTCCAAATTTATCAAATAAACCTTGAAGTACAGAAACATTAACTGCTGTATAGGACTTTCTATTGATGTTTTTGAAACCTCTTTTGGGTAGTCTCATCTGCAATGGCATCTGACCACCTTCAAATCCTCTTTTATTTTTGAAACCAGATCTTGATTTGGCTCCTTTGTGACCTTTAGTGGAAGTTCCGCCTCTACCTGAGCCAGTACCTCTACCTAATCTTTTATTTCCTTTTATTGAACCCGGAGCCGGTTTTAAACTATAAAGATCCATATGATTTATCTTTAAATTATTTATTTAATTAAGCTTTTTCTACTCTAACTAAGTGATGCACAGCCTTAACCATACCCAATATTTGAGGTGTAGCTTCTTTTACCACTGAGTGATTTAACTTTTTTATTCCAAGTGCCAAAACAGTATCTTTTTGTCTTTGAGATCTGTCAATTGTACTTTTAACTTGAGTGATTTTTATATTCTCCATTATATTTATATTAACCTTCATAAACTTTTGATAATGTAATTCCTCTTTGTCTTGCAACTTCATAAGAATCTCTCATTTTGCCAAGTGCATCGATTGTCGCTTTCACCACATTATGTGGATTGGAAGATCCTTGAGATTTACCCAATACATTGTGTACACCAGCCATTTCCAATACAGCTCTCATCGCACCACCGGCTATTACACCCGTACCATCTGCTGCGGGCTTAAGAAGAACTTTACCAGCTCCGTATTTACCTTTTTGCTCGTGAGGAATGGTACCTTTGATTACTGGAACTTTAACAAGGTTCTTCTTGGCATCATCTACAGCTTTGGAGATAGATTCAGCTACATCTCTGGCTTTACCTAAACCATAGCCTACTGTTCCATTGCCATCACCTACAACCACAAGTGCAGAAAAACTAAAAGTTCTACCACCTTTGGTTACCTTAGCAACCCTTGAAAGGTTTACTAATTTATCTTTTAATTCACCATCTGTCGATGCTTTTACTCTTGAATGCTCAGCCATTATTTAATGCTTAATTTTGAGTTATTAAAATATCAATCCACCTTGTCTTGCACCATCGGCTAAAAATTTAACCCTACCGTGATACAAGTAACCGCCTCTATCAAAAACGACTGTCTCAATGCCAGCTGCTTTTGCTTTGCTTGCAATAAGATTGCCTACAGCCAAAGCTGCTTCAGTCTTATTACCGCTAAAATTTGCCAGATCTTTACTTGAAGCTGCAGCTATAGTTTTTCCATTTAAGTCATCAATAACTTGAGCATAAATACCCTTATTACTTCTGAATATACTTAACCTTGGTCTAACCGGGCTGCCAGAAATCTTGCTTCTGATCCTCAATTTTATTTTCTTTCTGCTTTCTGCTCTAGTAACCATCTTATATTATGATTAAATTAATTTACTATTTCTTACTTCCTTTACCTGCAGTTTTTCCTGCCTTTCTTCTCAATACTTCCCCTTCAAACTTAATACCTTTTCCTTTGTACGGTTCAGGTTTTCTGAATGCTCTGATTTTTGCTGCCACTTCTCCCAAAAGTTGCTTATCAGCACTTTCTAAAATTATCATAGGATTAGAACCTTTTTCTGTCTTTGTAGTAAGGTTTACCTCCTTCGGCAAATCAAATAAAATCGGGTGGGAATACCCTATAATCAATTCTAGCAAGCTTCCAGTATTTGTTGTTCTATAACCAACACCCACCAACTCCATAGTTTTTTTGAAACCTGTGGATACACCTGTAACCATATTGTTTAAAAGTGCTCTTGACAAGCCGTGGATTGCTTTATGTCTCTGCTGCTCTGTAGGTCTTTTGACATTAATAATACCGTCTTCAACTACAAATTGCATATCATAATCAAATTGCTCTTTCAATTGACCTTTTGGTCCTTTTACAGTGATCAAATTGCCTTTTGAAATATCAATTGAAACACCTTGTGGCAAACTTATTGGAGCATTACCTATTCTTGACATATCAGTTGTTTTTTTAAAAATTAATAAACGTAACACAAAAGTTCTCCACCAACCTTGGAAGCTCTTGCCTGCTTATCAGACATAACTCCTTTTGAAGTTGAAACTATGGCTATACCTAAGCCACTTGCTACTTTTGGAATGTCTGTTGATTTTACATATTGTCTAAGGCCTGGTCTGCTTATTCTTCCCAACTCCTTTATGACAGGTTTTTTAGTAAGAAGATCATACTTGATTGCAATGTGAATTTCACCTTGCTTTCCTGCATCGTCATCAAACTTATACTTAAGTATATAACCCTGATCGTATAAGATCTTGGTTATATCTTTTTTAATATTAGAAGCAGGAATCATTACTGTAGTGTGCCCTGCTTTTTGCGCATTTCTTAATCTTGTTAAGAAATCAGCAATTGGATCTGTGACCATCATGGTATAATCTATTTTACTTTTTTATTAACTAATTACCAACTTGCTTTTGTAATACCTGGTATTTTCCCTTCGTTTGCCATCTTTCTGAAAGTAACCCTGTTGATACCAAATTTTCTCATGTATCCCTTTGGTCTTCCGGTTAGTTGACATCTGTTGTGTAACCTTACTCTTGCACTATTTTTTGGCAACTTATCCAGCGCTTCATAATTTCCTTCCTCTTTAAGTTTCTTTCTGAGGTCAGCATATTTAGCCACTAATCTTTCCCTCTTATGCTCTCTTGCAATGATTGATTTCTTAGCCATTGATATTAGTTATTATTTTGATTTTTGAATGGAATACCCAACGCCTTCAATAAAGCATAAGCTTCAGCATCAGTGTTGGCAGTCGTAACAAATGTGATATCCATACCTGTTATTTTATTTATCTTATCAATATCCATTTCCGGGAAGATAATTTGTTCAGTAACACCAAAGCTATAATTTCCTTTTCCGTCAAAACTTTTATCATTGATGCCTTTGAAGTCTCTTACCCTCGGTAGAGAAACATTTACCAATCTTTCGAGGAATTCATACATCTGGTAATTTCTAAGTGTAACCCTCGCTCCGATAGTCATACCTTCTCTCAACTTGAAGTTAGATACAGACTTTTTAGCTTTGGTAGGTACAGCTTTTTGGCCAGCAATAGTAGACATTTCACTCAAGGCAGCATCCACCAATTTTTTATCTTGTGTAGCAGCTCCAATACCCTGATTGAGGCAAATCTTAACCAATCTCGGCACCTGCATAGGTGACTTGTATTGGAATTTTTCTTGAAGAATAGGTTTTACTTGTTCTTCGTATTTCTTTTTAAATGTAGGTACGTAACTCATTATTTAATGATTTCTCCAGATTTTTTAGAATATCTTTCCGTTTTTCCATTTACTTCCTTTCTTCCTATTCTTGTAGGCTTTCCAGACTTTGGATCTATTAATTGAAGGTTTGAGATATGAATTGGTGATTCGATATCATTTATCCCTCCTGGATTTGTTTCAGTAGCTTTTGTATGCTTCTTTACCAGTTTCAATCCCTCGACAAGAGCTCTGTTTTCTTTCGTAAAAACTTCCAGTACATTACCGGATTCGCCTCTGTTGTCTCCAGATAAAACCATTACTTTATCTCCCTTCTTTATATTAAATTTTGGAGTAAATCTTTTTGTTGTATATGTTTTCGTTGACATTGTCAATAAAATTTTTAAAATTTAAAGTACTTCAGGAGCCAATGAAATAATTCTCATGTAATCCTTATCTCTCAGTTCTCTTGCTACAGGTCCAAAAATCCTTGTGCCTCTTGGTTCGTCAGATGCGTTCAACAATACAACAGCATTGTCATCAAATCTGATATAAGAACCGTCTTTTCTTCTTATTTCCTTTTTGGTTCTCACAATTACAGCTTTTGAAACTGTGCCTTTTTTTACACCTCCCGGCGTAGCATCCTTTACAGAAACTACTATTTTATCACCTACTGAAGCATACCTTCTTTTTGTGCCGCCCAATACTCTTATACAAAGTACTTCTTTGGCTCCACTATTGTCTGCTACGTTTAATCTTGATTCCTGTTGTATCATAATTGATAATTATAAAATAATTAAATTATTTAGCTTTTTCGATTATTTCGACAAGTCTCCATCTTTTGATTTTACTCAAAGGCCTAGACTCTATTATTCTTACTAAATCTCCTTCATTGCACTCGTTTTTTTCATCGTGAGCCATGAACTTTTTTGTTTTCTTAACATACTTGCCATACATAGGATGTTTAAGTCTACGTTCAACTGAGACAGTCACTGACTTGTCCATTTTGTTGCTTGAAACAACACCTACAATTTGTTTTTTATTAGCTGCTATTATTGCCATTGAATGTTATTTTAACCTTCTTCTTAATCTAATTTTGGATCTCTTTGCAATCACCTCTGGTGAAGCCGCAGATAATTCTCTACTTCTCACTTCAGTTTTAATTCTTGCAATTTCCTTTTTATTTTTACCTATTTCTCTTGGATTCTGTAATCCCCTAACTGCGTGATCAAATTTTAATTTGCTTACAGTAGATTCAACTGAAACCACTTCACTTTGTAGCTGCTCAGTAGACAATCCTTTTAAATCTGTAGATTTTTTGTTTGACATCTCAATAAATTTATTTATTCTGCATAATCTGGTCTAACCACAAAACTTGTCATACATGGCAACTTTTGGGCCGCCAATCTTAACGCCTCTTTTGCTATATCCATTGGTACTCCATCAATTTCAAACATGATGGTACCTGGTTTAATAATCGCAACCCAATGGTCCAGTGCACCTTTACCTTTTCCCATCCTTACTTCCGCCGGTTTTGAAGTGATTGGTTTGTCTGGAAATATTCTAATCCAAACTTTTCCTTCTCTCTTCATGTACCTTGTCAAAGCAATCCTCGCAGATTCAATTTGCCTGCTTGTCAATCTGCCAGCATCCTGCGATTTAAGTGCAAATGATCCAAAATCAATGGTATGCCCTCTTCCGGCATTCCCTTTAATCCTGCCTTTCTG
>JAYUTD010000097.1:0-5716 GCA_043755305.1 Saprospiraceae bacterium | reverse complement strand
AATATTCTTCAATGATACTACTTTTTTCACTTTCTGTTAATAATTTCCTTTTATTCATGATTGACTTTTTTGTGTCAACCTATTTCAGGACTAGACAGCAGCACGCTATTTGTCAATAATTCCAGGATCACAGTAAGGGACATCAAAGCAGACAATGGAACTGTACATATCATAGATGCAGTATTGTTGCCACCTTCTACGATCAAGGATGTAGTAGTGAGTTCACCGTTGCATACAACATTAGTGGCAGCATTGGGTGCCACTGGTCTAACTTCTGCACTAGAAGGCACTGGTCCATTCACCGTTTTTGCACCGACAGATCGAGCATTCAGTATTCTTCCAAAAGGCACAGTAGAAGCATTGCTTAATGATCTTCCAGCGTTGACCAAAATATTAACTTACCATGTCGCTTCTGGTGCTATTAACTCAGCTGATATTAAAGACAAACAATTTATTGCGACACTAAATGGCGCTTCGGTTCAAGCCAAAAGAACACAGACCAGCGTATTCATTAACAATACCAGGATTTCTGTTACAAATATCATTGCTGACAATGGCATAGTGCATGTGATAGATGCAGTACTATTGCCACCGGCCACAGTAGCCGATATTATAATCAACTCACCAGACCACACAATCCTTGAAGGTGCTCTTATCGGAGCCGAATTAGTAGGCGCACTTAAAGGCCAAGGTCCATTTACAGTCTTTGCTCCTACAGACAAAGCTTTCCAGGCCATACCTGCGGTAACTTTAAATGCCATCATTGCAAATAAAGCATTGCTCCAAAGTATACTGACCTACCATGTAGTGAGTGGGGCTGCGTCTAAGAGTGATTTAATGGATGGTCAATTCGTAAAAACTTTAAATGGTAAATCGGTAAATGTCAAATTTGAAAAAGGAAATGTATTTATAGAAAATGCAAAAGTTATTATTACAGATTTAAAAGCAGCCAATGGTATCGTACACGTAATAGATGCAGTGATGCTCCCGCCAAAAACAGTTGTAGATGTAATTGTAAATTCATCTGTTCACAACACGCTTGAAGCTGCTGTCAAGGCTGCCGGTTTGGTAAGCACTTTGTCCGGTGCAGGACCGTTTACAGTCTATGCACCAACTGACGCAGCATTTGCTGCATTGCCGGCAGGCACTATTGAGGCTTTGTTAAACAATAAACCATTGCTTACCTCCATACTTACCTATCATGTAGCCGGTAGTAAAATATTGGCTGCGGATAAGACAGATAACCAAACAATAAAGACATTGAATGGAAAAGACGTAAAAGTCAAAATTGAAAATGGCAATGTGTTTATAAATGATGCAAAAGTTATTGTCACCGATTTGCTGGCAGACAATGGCGTAGTGCACGTGATTGATGCTGTGTTGATTCCATCCAATAATTTAGTAGAAAATACAAGTGAGTTGAGAAGCAGCGGCAACATAGTAGAAATCTATCCAAATCCATTTGCCGATTATATCAACATCAATGTGAGTGACTACACCGAAAATCCGGTAAATGTAATAATCTACGATATGAGTGGCAGAGTGATGATGCACAAACAAACAGAACCTGTTTCTACCATTGACTTAAATGAATACAATGGTACTTTCATTATTCAATTGTCCAATGGTGATTTTAAAATAAACAGAAAGTTGGTTTCATTAAGAAATTAACCAATGAAATAATCAAAGCGATTGCTTATAGCATAAGTAAGAAGAAAGTTGATAAAATCATTTTGTGGGTCCTGCAGCATTTTTGTTGCAGGACTTTTTTTTATAAAGGAGCTATTGAGAAAGTGATTTATATTTTGATTGAGTGACGAGGCTTTAGCTTCGAATCTTCTAATGACCTGAATCTTTATTTCAAAACTTTTTAGTTCAATTTTTTATGCACACAGTTTATTATACGCATCCGCAGTTTATTAAATTTTTATCTTATATTTGTACCGCATTAAATCAGATAAATAACGTTTATATTAGATTAAATGCGGATTTAATTTTATTGATGAGAGAATGTATCGAAGAAAAATAATTGCTAGACTTGGAAAGAACAAATGATTACGAAGGAAATATTATTTTATAGTTGCTAAGAATTTATTACGCTTAAATTTAAACCAATGAAACAAAATATTTGGACAATAGTCCTCACTTTCATATCAATGCTATATTGTGGGCAATCTTATTGTCAAAACACTAAAAAACTGTTCACAGAACAAGGTTTAACCTATGTTGTTGATTTAATCAATGACATAGGACAATTTTATGATGGTACCATAAATTTTATAGGTGATAGCGTGATAAACAACAAATCAATACTCTACTACGAAACAAAATCAAATAATATAGAAAAAATACAAATTGATGGTTTCAAAGTTTTCTTACAAATAGATGGACAATATAGCCTGACATATGATTTTGGATTGGAAAAAGGAGATACAACTTCCATTTTAGAATTTAACTTTACAAATCAGTATAAAAAAGTTTTCTATAAAGTTGCCTCCAAATCAATTATTCAATATCTGGATGGGAAAGATAGAATACGCTTGGAACTTCAGGAAGTAGATAAATCGTATAATAAGATGGTATGGATTGAAGGTATAGGCAAGGAAAGCAGTGGTATATTTGAATATGAGCATCTTAGCACTTCACTAAAATGTGTGACGAGCGACAGTGGATCTATTTATATAGACCCTGGTTTTACTGTCGAAGAATGTATGTCCAGATCATGCAGACCTCTTATTGCACAATTTACAATAGCAGGTAAAGAGGATAAAATTGAATTACAAAATAACTCAAACAACGCCTCATCATTTGATTGGGATTTGGGCGATGGATCATTTTCATCTGATAAAAACATAAGCCATACCTATAAAGAGAAAGGTTGCTATAGAATAAGGCTAATGATAAAAAATGCATGCGGAGAAACTGAAAGTACAGAAAAATACTATGATTATTGCCAGGACAGTTTATGGGTGAAGAATTACAATAGAATTTTCAATGCTATATCGTTTATCAGCAAACAAAGTGGCTGGGCCATAAATAAGGACTCATTATTTCATACAACAGATGGTGGAATAACATGGAATTCACAGGCACTGCCCGTCAGAAATGATAGTGTTAAAATATCAATGCATTCCATTAATATGATTGATGAAAACCTCGGAGTCATAACGCTTGATGTCAATGATTCTTCTTACCCAAAAATATTGATCACTTTCAATGGCGGAATAAAATGGGAAGGCATTTATTATGGCGAAATTGGATGCTACGATGCAGTGATTGATAAAGCTGGTCAGATTATGACCACATCAACGACTGCAATTTTAAGATCAGAAGACTTTGGCAATACGTGGCAAGAGGCAATTAGACCATTGAGGTATTGGCTAAATGAAGATTTGAAATTATATGAAAATGGACTTGTAGCAACTGTTGACTTTCTTTTTCCAACTACTTCCAATTTGAAAAGTTCAATTTCTACTTCAAATGATTATGGAAAAACATGGAGTGCATACGAATTTGCTATCAAGTATAGAATTCATTGCGTTGAATTTATTAATGCTAAAGATGGATTTGCCGGGGGAACGAATGTACTCTTAAAGACATCAGATGGAGGAAAAACGTGGAGTGAATACTTAACATTTTCGGACTATAGAACTATTAAAGAGATAAAATTTCAAGACAAGTTAAATGGAATAGCAATCTCTGAAAAATATATACTGAGGACCACAGATTCCGGTAAAAATTGGAAGGTAGAATACTGCCAAAATAAATCAACTATTTTGGATGTCAACCTGCTCAATGATGGTGCATATGTTAGTACACTTAAGGGTCTTCATGAATACAAGCCAAATCCCGATTTCGATTGTACGACTTCTGTATTCGAGTTGAAATCCAATGAAGTAATGGTCTATCCAAACCCAACGAATGGAGTACTATTTTTTAAAATTCCTGCAAGTGAAAAGCATATTGTATCAGTTTACAACTCTATTGGGAACAAAATAAGCGAAAAAATAGTGCAAGATAATTCATACATAGATCTCAATGACTATGAAGCCGGATGTTACTTCATTAAAATTAGAGATGAAAAAAATAATGTGATTGCAAAAAAAGTAATTAAGTTTTAATTTCAAATGCTTAGTTTTTTGAGAACATGCTTTATCTACAATAAAAATCATCCTTTAGCATAAAATCATTTACAAGCCCTCAAACCTGAGCTCTTTCAAATTGTGCAATCCATGAGACAGATCATGCTTTAAAAAAAATATTTACCAAATTATATTTTACCGGTCTACCATAATTAGTTAATGGAGTTACCAAGAATTTGGTGCAATCCATGGCAACCGAATTTTGTACTAATATATTACAATTATAATTCCTCGTGGTCAATATCAATTCTTTTTACTGTAGTGCTATACTATCAATGACAATAACCAGAAGAGAAATATTTGACCAATCTAAACAAGCTTATTTGGGTAATATTTAACAAGCAATAAAGTTGAACGAAACACACAAAAACATTTATAATTAACGTTTTAAATTTAAAAGTAAAATTTATTGTATTAATTTTTATCTTTGTACTGAATTTATTAAGCATGACATCCATTCAATTAAAATCAAATTTTCATAAACTCATTGAAGACATTTCAAACCAGAAACTACTTGAAAAATTTTATGAAATTATGACAATAGCAAATTCAACCAATGAGGGCAAATTTTGGGACTCACTTTCGGAAGAACAAAAGGCAGAAATCATAGAAATTGATATTGAAACCAATGATGAAACTAATTTGATTGATGAAGAAGAAATAAAAAAGAAATATGCTAAATGGTTTTAAAAATATTCTGGTCAAAAAAAGCAGATTATAGTTTTGAAAACATATTAAATTATTTATTGGCCGAATTTGGAGAAGCAGTCGCTAAAAATTTTGCAAAGAATGTGGATGAAGTTATTGGATTATTAAAAATATTTCCTGAATTAGGGACTGAAGAAAATAGTGAATTAAGAATAAGGGGATTTGTAGTTGTTAAACAAGTTACACTTATATACAAAGTTAAAAAAGATAAAATTGTATTATTGAATTTTTACGACAATAGACAAAAGCCTAAGAAAAGAAAACTATAAGAAAGAACTGCATGCAACGGTATCACGACCTGGCCAATTCAGTACAAATAATATTTCACAACGTAAACACAAAATGTTTTACAGTCCCGAAGGATTCGGAATTTCAAGAATTTATAGTACTTAGAGAATCTTGGATAAGTGAACTTTTTAAGGATCTTCAATAGGTAACATCCATACCAAATCCCTACGTAAAAGTACAGCATCTTACTATTCCGCCAAATACGCCTTAATATACACATCCAGCAATGCATACATCTTCGTTTTGTTGGCCTTTTCCTGCACTTTTTTCTTACCATAATACTTGTCAAGTATAGCATTCCACAATTCTACATCATCCTTTTCAAATGCCCTGAAAGTATAGTTGGCATACTTCATATAAAGCAGTTTTTCTAAAAGCAATTCTTTGTCATACGCAAAAAGGGATTCTATATATGGATAATAACAAGCCACAGGATAAGACACAGAGATATGGTTCATCATGTTTTCCATGTCATTTTGGTCTGCCAATAGTTGCAACATAAATACACCATAGTCTATTTGGCCAAATTTTGTACTTAACTTTCTTTCTACCTTGACCTCAAATGCTTTGCGCTCTCT
>JAYUTD010000096.1:0-5721 GCA_043755305.1 Saprospiraceae bacterium | reverse complement strand
TTGTCGAGGGCATTGCTGACCATTTTAAAAAACATGCACACATTTGTGTTGTAGGACCATCTGCTTATGGAGCACAATTGGAAGGCAGCAAGGCTTTTGCCAAAAAATTTATGTTGCATCAGGGCATACCTACTGCAAGATATTTTGAATGTGATGCTACAAATCTTGAACAGGGAATTGATTTTTTACATAAACTCAAATCTCCTTATGTACTAAAAGCCGATGGCCTTGCAGCTGGTAAGGGCGTGCTCATTATAGACAATGTGGTGGAAGCCGAATACGAACTCACTGCTATGCTCAATGGAAAATTTGGCTGTGCATCGGCTACAGTTGTAATAGAAGAATTTCTGACTGGCATAGAGTTTTCTATGTTTGCTATTACAGATGGTAAATCGTATCTGCTGCTACCCGAAGCCAAGGATTACAAACGAATCGGTGAAGGCGACACAGGATTGAACACTGGTGGTATGGGGGCAGTATCTCCGGTACCTTTTGTAGATGACGTCATGAAACACAAAGTCATCGATAGAATTGTAAAACCTACTATTGAGGGCTTTGTAAAAGACAAGATAGATTATAGAGGTTTTGTTTTTTTTGGTCTGATCAATGTCAATGGCGATCCATATGTGATAGAATACAATTGTCGAATGGGAGACCCTGAGACAGAGGTAGTCATACCAAGGATAGAGTCTGATTTGCTACCTATTTTTATGAGTCTCAAAGACCAAACGCTAGACCAACACACCATTGAATTCAGCGATGGCATAGCAGCGACAGTCATGCTCGTATCCGGCGGTTACCCGGGAGATTATTCCAGCGGGCATGCGATCCATATCGGTAAACTGCACCAGGATTCATTTGCCTATCACGCCGGCACAAAATTGGCAGATGAGCAACTTGTCACAAGTGGTGGCAGGGTCATTGCCGTTACTTCATTTGGAACATCGATACAGGATGCACTCGACAAAAGTTATGAAAGTATTGGGCACATGGGTTTTTCCGACATGAATTTCAGAAAAGATATAGGCAGGGATTTGCTCGAAATCTAAGCATAGGACATGCCCAAAAGAAATAAAGACCCATCTGATTGTTCAGACGGGTCTTTTGTATAAAAGAAACTCTCACTCTAAATTAAGCAATCCTTTTTCAAAGAATTTATTATAGGACCAATGTTATTTTTTGATGGTTACCGGTAGTATAAATACCTCATTTGGTGTAATTCCTGCGGCATCAATTTTTCTGTAATTCAATAAAGCTTTTACTTCAGCATCTACAGAATCATCATTGGTGTGTGTCACGATAATCTCATTGTTGCGGGTTACAATAAAAGTAATGTTAAATTGCTTTGCTTGCTCCCAGCTTGCACCGCTTATTATTTTGGCGATTTGTTGTCGCATTTTTTCAGTAGCACTTGGGTCAACAACATTGGCTTTAACCATTTGGAAACTCATCATAAGCAGGGCGGCGATTAATAATCTTGATTTTCTCATTTTTTAATTATTTTAAATGTTTGATTGAATACTATAATAACGGCGGCTCTCAGCCCGAGGTTGCACCACTATAGACCAACAGCTCTTATTAAAAGATAAATGACCAAAACAATCTGTTTAATGCTTATTGTAACATGTAGTACCGAAACCTTTTGCGCTAAAATATTGGCATGTTTGTCATTTCTCCCACTTGAATGAACTTCATTAATAGGATTTTAGTAAGAATTCGTTTAAAAATCAATACAATAGGGACTTGATTGTTTAAGCCATTATTCATTGTTTGTCAATAGAATAAAAATAAATGGTATTTTTGTAATCTCTATATAATTATAGTGTATATGTGATTGGTCGATCACGGCATTAATCTATTTTAAGACAATGAAATTACTCCCTTTTTATCCAGATATAGCAGATAGCACAAAAATCAGTTCTTTTGCTGACTTTATAGCTAATGCAAAAAATCTGTACCTGACGTATGTAACAAAAGGAAGTGTTAAGCGAATGGAGAAGGAGTGTTTTATTGTATACCGAATAAAAAACATCAATGGATCGTTTAGCGGTATTGTAGCGCTCAATTCATACGACGATTATGAAAATATTCTTGGCCACGAGAAAACCCTTATCCAGAAGGAAGATGACCATATCAATAGTATGAAAAATTTAAAGTCAATGATCAAGCCTGTCCTTATAGGCTATGAGAAGAATGCTGCTATAGAAGATTTCATCAGTTCAATAATGACCGAAGAGCCCACTTTTAGTTTTTTCGATACTGAGCAGCAGGAAAGCCATGATTTGTGGTTGTGTGAGGATTTCTATAAAATACAGCGAATGTTTGACCAATATGTCGACACCTGTTTTATTGCCGATGGCCACCATAGGTATGCTATGAGTAAATATTTGAAGGATAACAAGCTCATTGAAGGAGCAGCATTTAAAGGCTTGCTCTGTTATTATATGAGTTTTGACCAACTAAAAATATATGCATACAATAGATTGTTGAATTTAGGCACCATGACATTCAGCACATTGCTTAAGAAGCTTGAAGCTATAGGTACTGTCACAGCTTTGCCTATGCTAAGACAACCAAGTCACAAACATGAAATTATCCTGGAAAATAGGGAAGGATGCTACTCTTTCCAATGGCATGAAGAATATACAAAAGCAGATTCAGAAATGGTATTTGATGTAGATTTATTCAATAGTTACATACTTGAAGATATTTTCAACATTGAAGATGCAAGATTATTGGGAAATAGCAACTTCATAGAAGGTACAATTTCAATAGGAGAAATAGAAGATAGAATAAAGAAGAAAAAAGAAGTAGCGTTTATTTTTTATCCAATCCAGCCTGAGGAATTAATTCAAAATGCTTTGGATGGCAATTATTTGCCGCCTAAATCCACTTGGTTTTATCCCAGAATTAAGAGCGGAGTAATCAACTGTACCTTTTAATGGATAAAGATCTTTCAAAAGCTTTATTGTTTATGGTCTCTGCCTCATTGTGTTTTGCATTGACCGGGGCAATAGCAAGATTGCTTAAAGATGACTATTCCTCGGTCCAGCTTGTGTTATTTAGAAATTCTATTGGCTTGCCAATTTTGCTATACTTTATTTTCAAGAAACCAGTTGTTCAAGAGGGAGGTAGATTTTTTTTACTTTTTTTCAGAGGTTTCATAGGCACTATGGCTTTGTATTTTTTTTTCTACGGAGTTACTACTATAGGTCTGCCGGAGGCCATCACTTATCAGCAATCGTATCCTATATTTTTGGCCTTGGTAAGTGCCTTAGCGCTGGGTCAAAAGATTAGCTGGAAAAACTGGCTGGCTATAATACTTGGTTTTCTGGGTATCTGCTGTATTTTCATTCCAAAGATGACAGGCACTGCATTGGAGTTGAAAAGCAACCTTATTGGCATAAGCAATTTAATCATGACGGGAATAGCCTATCTAAGTATAAGAGGCTTATCTGCCTATTATGATAAAAGAATAATCGTACTATCTTTTATGTTGTGTGGCATCCTATTTCCACTTATTTCTATAACTATAGGGTCTTTTTACAGCAATGAACACCTGGATTTTTTAGTGACAAAATTTGTTTTTCCCAATTGGCACGACTTATATTTAATTGTGCCTTTGGGCTTAATAGCGTTAGCAGGGCAGGTTTTTCTAACCAAGGCATTTAGCCATAAGAATACCGGACTAGTCGGTGCTATGGGTTACTCTAATGTAGTTTTTTCAATACTTTTGGGTTTTCTAATAGGGGATGCTTTACCCGATTTCTTGTCATTGATTGGCATTGCTACCATCATTGCGAGTGGGGTCATTATTTCATTGACTAAAATAGGCTGACAAAGTCAATTTTTTTGAAATTATGTACGTCTAATATTTTCAGCGAAGCAATAATTTGCTCAATATTTTTAGTGCCGGAGAATTTACTTTTACTAATTGTAAGGACTAAATAAACAGTAAGTTGAACAATAAAAGCCCTATTGCGGTATCAATTGCAATAGGGCTGTAACCAATTTTAAAATTTTATCAATTGTATCTTTTCAGACTCTCTTTCACAAACGCTGCCAAGTCTTCACCTTTTAGCATATTTTGCTGAAGCAGTGCAAGTTTATGTAAGTAAGTGGCCATTTCTGTTTGTTGGTCAGCATTGGCTTTAAGTAGTTTATCAGCAATAATAGGATTGTTGGTATTTATGACTACATTGTGCATATCGCCGAACAAATCATTGTCCATACCACCGCCCTGCATCATCTGCATTTCCTTCATACGCCTCATAAATTCCGGTTTGGTAATCATTACAGGTTGGTCTTCAGGGGACAGCGCTTTAAGCTCTACAGTGCCACCTTTTTGATCATTGATACAAGCTTTGAATAGATCTTTGACAGTGGTCTGATCTGCCTCACTAAGCACAGATTCTTTTTTCTCGTCTTTCTGCACAAGGTGGTCTACCGTATCGCTATCGACTCTTACAAAAGACATGTTTTGGCCTTTGTACTCCAAATTCTGCATAAAATGATTGTCTATAATGTTGTCAAATAGCAGGACATCATAGCCATAAGATTTTGCACTTTCTATATAACTGTACTGTTCTTTTACGTTATTGGAATATATGCATACCAATCTATTGTGATTGTCTGTTTGCAAGTCTTTGATTTTTTCTTTGTATTCTTCCAAGGTAAAAAACTTGCCATCTGTATTTTTTAACAATACAAATTTATCTGCTTTCTCGTTGAATTTTTCGTCACTTATCATACCATATTTCACAAATACGCCGGTTTCTACCCATTTTTCTTCAAAGGACTGCCTGTCATTTTTAAATATAGATTCAAGTTTTTCTGCTACTTTTTTTGTGATGTAAGTGGTAATTTTTTTCACATTGGCATCAGACTGCAAGTAGGACCTGGAAACATTGAGGGGTATATCCGGTGAGTCTATGACACCATGCAATAAGGTCAAAAATTCAGGAACAATGTCTTTAACCTCATCAGTAACATAGACTTGGTTGCTGTAAAGTTGAATTTTATTTTTTTGGACTTCCATGGAGTTGTTCAGCTTAGGAAAGTACAAAATACCGGTAAGGTTGAAAGGAAAATCTATATTTAGGTGTATCCAAAACAATGGTGGCTGACTGTACGGATGCAATTCGTTATAAAAAGCTTTGTACTCTTCATCTGTGATCTCTATAGGCTTCTTTTTCCATAGTGGGTTGGGATTGTTGATGATATTTGGTACTTCATTCGTAATTTCTTTTTTATCGTCGCCTTCCCCTTCCCATTCTGACTCAGTTTTGGTGCCAAATTGAATAGGTACAGGTAAAAACTTACAATACTTGTTAAGTAAGCTTTGTATTTTTGCATCTTCTAAATATTCTACAGAATCATCGCTTATATGGAGAATGATATCTGTACCTCTGGTCGGTTTTTCTGCATCTTCAATTTCATACTCCGGATTGCCATCACAAGTCCATCTTACTGCCGGAGCATCTTTATAAGATTTGGTCACGACTTCTACTTTTTGAGACACCATGAATGCCGAATAAAATCCCAACCCAAAATGGCCGATAATGGTTTGGTCTTTGTATTTTTCAATAAATTCTTCTGCAGATGAAAAAGCGACTTGATTTAGGTACTTTTCCACTTCATCCTGAGTCATACCTATGCCTTTGTCAGAGATAGTGATGTTTTTCAATGAAATGGATATACTATCAATGGCCATACCATTTT
>JAYUTD010000095.1:0-2277 GCA_043755305.1 Saprospiraceae bacterium | reverse complement strand
ATAAAATAAAATAAAATAAAAAATTCCTATAAAAATACGGTTGGATTCGATGATACACTTCTTATGGTATTTGGTATCCCATTTGTGTCGGTATTGATCAATACTTTACTTTATGGCCACTTACTGCAAGATAATGCACGATCACAATTTGGAGCTTGCATCATTATTGCCTTGATTTATACTTCTATATATTGGGTT
This sequence comes from Saprospiraceae bacterium, assembly GCA_043755305.1. GTDB lineage: Bacteria > Bacteroidota > Bacteroidia > Chitinophagales > Saprospiraceae > JADKBO01. The sequence goes on along the minus strand of JAYUTD010000095.1, from coordinate 2,079 downwards.
AGCTTCAGAATGATATTCCGATTTTTTGTAATAAAATACCCGGATACAATCCACAATAAAAAGAGGCAGGTCATTACATCACTTTTCGTTTTAGGGACTTATTTTATCCTTCAATTTATATTGGACATTTTTTTAAGATTGGTATTGAAGAATCAAACATCAATTCCTGAGCCTGATGCGGTGTTGAAGATTATTACCTCATTGATATTCACTGTGCTTGTGTTAGCAGTATATGAAGGTTTGTATTTAAGCCTTAAAATAAGGCAAAATGAAGAGGAGAAAAACCAAATGATCCAAGATAGCATCAGTTCACAATTGGCAGGATTGAAAAACCAAATCAACCCACATTTTCTGTTCAATTCACTCAACACTTTGTCTTCCTTGGTGCATGAAGATGCGGACAGAGCCGATGCTTTTATCGGCAAGCTTTCAAAGGTTTACAGGTATATTTTGGATAAATATGACGATCATTTAGTGACACTTGGTGATGAGATGAACTACCTTCACTCTTATTTATATCTTATGAAAGAAAGATTTGGGGAAAATCTTCACTACACCGAAAAAATTGATGACAAGTTGCTGCATAAATATGTATTGCCAATGAGTTTGCAGATTACCTTTGAGAACTGTTTAAAGCATAACATCATTACAAAGGAAAAACCTTTATTTATCACAGTAGAAACATCAGATGATGGCAAACATATAATTATTTCAAATAACCTTCAAAAACTAATATTCCCCTCAACCACGAAAGCATTGGGACTTGAGAACATCAAGAAAAGGTATAATTTTTTTACGGACAGTCAAGTCATAATTGATGAAAAGGAAAATGTTTTTAAAGTGATCTTACCTTTATTGGATGACGACTCATTTAAAAAAATTAAATAATGAAGAAAGACGATCCGATAAAAGTTTTGATTGTTGAAGACGAAATGCCTGCAGCCAAGAGATTAAAAAAGATTTTAGGGGAAACCCTCTACCCAATTGAAGTTGTTAACCATTGTGAAAGTATTTTTTCAACAACTGAGTACCTAAAATCTAAACCATATATAGATCTTATCTTTATGGATATAAGATTGGGAGATGGCCTTAGCTTTGACCTGTTTAATTTAGTGGATATCTCGGTGCCGGTTATTTTTACCACTGCTTATGATGAATATACACTTAAAGCTTTTAAAGTCAATAGCATAGATTACTTACTAAAACCCATTGATAGCATGGAGCTGTCAAATGCACTTGACAAATACAAAAACCACTACCAAAAGGCATCAAGTAATACAATAGATGTATCTGCATTGCTTAGTCTTATTCAGCAACCCCAGCAAAAAGAGCGGTTTCTTATAAAATCCGGCAATCAAATGGTGATTGTGCCAACTAGTGAAATCCAATACTTTTTTACAGAAGAAGGGTATAGCTTTTTGGTCACCATAAGCGGTAAAAAATATATTGTTGATCAGACGCTTGACCAAATACAAAAGGAACTAAAAGTGAAAGAGTTTTTTAGAATCAATAGATCTATGTTGGTTAGAGCAGCAGCTATTCTAAAGGTACAGCACTATTTCAACTCCAGGTTTTCTTTGGAACTGGAACCTCAATTTTCAGATACTGTAATTGTTTCCAGAGAAAAGGTCAAAGAATTTAAAGAGTGGCTCGAAAACTAAAGGACTAATTTTTCTATCTGGAAAAACAAAAGCAAAATGAGATTTTCCCATTTTGCCTTTGTTATAAATATATTTTAGAATCTAATCGTTACTTTCCACATTTTATGGTTGCAAACGTACAAACACCACACCCATTAGGATTAGGATTGCTACCAAGATAATAAGTTTTAGAAAAACATTCTTCCACAGTGGTTTTAAAAACTTTGCCCGGTAATATTGTAGCCAATATGGACCCATCCTGGGTAAATAAATACAATTCGCAATTGCTTTTATTGTATGCCGTAATATTGAATCTGCAACAACCTTTTATAAATTGATTTTTAAGCTGCTTTACTAAGATTGTACTTGTACCACAAGTACATGCACTTGGACAATCTGTGCTCAAGGCAAATTCTTTGCATGGCTCCGAAAAAGACTT
>JAYUTD010000094.1:0-2278 GCA_043755305.1 Saprospiraceae bacterium | reverse complement strand
TATTGGCTTGTCACTGGTAGGTAAGCTGGCACCTAAGAGATTAACCTCATTATTGTATGGTGTATTCTTTTTATCCAATGCGTCAGGCTATGCATTGGCCGGTACACTGGGATCTATACTACCGGCTACAGGAGATAAATTTACTACAGCCAAAGAAGGTGGCATTGACTTGCAAGCAGTGCTTGACCATACGGTGACACCTACGGCGGAGCAATTGAAATTTTTAGCAGAAAAAAATATAATGGACCACTATCCTACTTTTGCGGGATTTACGATACACAACTTGTTTGAATTTTTTATGGTATTTGTTGTGCTTTGCGGTGTTGCTTCAGCCATATTATTTTCACTTACACCCTTCTTAAAGAGGATGATGCACGGGATTAGATAATCACTAGGAAAAATTACATATGTCAAGTAGTAACAACGACTTTTTCAAACAAAATGTCTTAGGGCATCCTGCGGGTTTATTTGTGCTGTTTTTTACAGAGATGTGGGAACGATTTTCCTATTATGGTATGCGGGCCATACTCGTCTTATTTCTGACATCAAGTCTGATAGATGGAGGCTGGGCCTGGCCAAGGGCCAACGCACTTGCTTTATATGGAACGTATACTTCCATGGTATATCTTACACCAATACTGGGTGGCTATGTAGCCGATAAAATTATAGGGCACAGGAAGGCTGTACTTTTGGGGGCATTTATCATGACACTTGGTCATGCATCGATGGCGCTGGAAACTCCTACCTTTTTATACATTGGTATCTTGTGCCTTATATTTGGCAATGGTTTTTTCAAACCCAATATGACTTCGATCGTATCGCAGATGTACAAAAATTTTCCTGATAAAAAAGATGGTGCATATACAATATTTTATATGGGAGTGAATGCGGGTTCTTTTTTTGGCATACTACTCTGCGGTTACTTGGGTGAAGAAGTAGGCTGGTCCTATGGTTTTGGATTGGCTGGTGTTTTCATGTTTTTTGGTATGTGTGCCTTTTACCTTTACCAAAATATTTTTGGTGACATAGGGCTTACGCCAAAAGTTGAATCTGAAGCAGATGTTACCAATTCAGCCCTGGAAGAAAATGGGGGCAAGCTCAATCCTTTTACCAGTATCGATAAAGTATTGATTGGCACTACAGCTGCCATAGCGCTTACATGGATAATCAACGATCCAATGTCAAAGATTTATGATTACAACATATTCGGATCAAAAACAAATGCGGGATATGCCATATTGGCGGCGCTTGGCATCTTTTTGACTATACTGGCTACAAGAATATCACGCTATTCAAAGGTCACAAGAGACCGCATGATTGCAGTGGTAATCATAGCTTTTTTCTATATGTTGTTTTGGGCATCTTTTGAACAGGCGGGAGGATCGATGACCATCTTTGCAAAAGATTATGTAAATCGTTCGTTGACCGGTGATTTTGGGATATGGTTCAAAGTATTCAATACATTACTTACCGCAGTGCCACTGGGCATCATTACATGGGTATTGTTTAAATTATTCAAACAAACATTTACTTTATACAACAAAGCAAATATTTTGCTGAGTGTAAGTTTTGTAATTATATGGGGCATCATTCTATGGATGCTTTACAGAGAGTTTCAAAAACCTGAATCTGAGATTAAAGCGTCTTGGTTTTCTATATTGAATTCGTTTTTTATAATAACATTGGCACCGTTGTTCTCAAAATTATGGGACAGTAAGTACAATCCACCGGGGGCATATAAGTATGCTCTTGGCTTGACTATGTTGGGCATAGGTTTTGGAGCATTGGCCTATGGAGCTGCTGATATTCCTTTAGGCGCCAAGACAGCTGGCGTAAGTATAATCTGGCTGATCATTGCCTACTTATTCCATACAATGGCAGAGTTGTGTATATCGCCGGTGGGCCTAGCTTATGTGAGCAAACTTGTACCCGGCAGAATGATTGCTATCATGTTTGGCATATGGTATCTTGCAGTGGCTATAGGCAATAAATCTGCAGGAACTATGGGAAGTCAGATGGATGCCATCTCTGCAGAAAATGGACTATCTTATTTCTTTAAAATATTTACTATTTATCCAATTGCCGCAGCCATTACCATTGCATTACTGTATCCTATATTAAGGAAATTGATGCATGGTATTAAATAATTTATAAAATTCACAGCCTTATGGGACAGGAGCTTGCCTTGCTAGAAGACATCCAAAATTTCAAAGGAAAATACCCAAAGCAAATATGGTATTTGTTTTTTTCTGAAATGTGGGAGCGGTTTTGTTTCTAT
>JAYUTD010000093.1:0-2284 GCA_043755305.1 Saprospiraceae bacterium | reverse complement strand
CCCAACCTCTGCCGTGATCCAGTTTATGCCTTTATTGGGCAGCTTTATGCCACCATTGGAGACATGCCGGAAACTACCGGTTATGACGAGCTGCAATCGGTCACTGAGCTGCACATAGGGTTGAATGCTTATACCCAGATAGGCAATAAGGCTTGTGCTGTATGAATTGTTGCCGGGATTTGTAATAGGGTGGTAGGGCATAGTAAGAAAGCTAATGCCTGCTGATGCAGGAAAGGCAATACCCGTTCTGTTTGTCATGCGAATTTCAGGTTGAATAAAATAAGACAGGGTATAACCATTGCCTAATGCTGCAGTGTCAAAGTGGTATGAACTAAAACTAATGCCCTGCACTGGCAAGCCGGAAAATTTTCGATAGGTCGTGCTATCGGTACGTTGCCAGGCATAATCTATTTGAAATCCTACTGGCCTCGAACCTTTGGTGTTTTCGACATCTACAGTGTGGGCATACACAGTGCCCAAACCAGCACTGATGCGCCAACTTGTTTGGGTTTGGGCCATTGTGAACCCAAACACAAAAAAAGAAAGCGCCACAGTCAGTAAGATTTTCATTTCAATCAGTGGATAAAAAGGGTACTATTAAATAAATTAAAAGATTTATATTTAGTAGTAATTTCTATTTAATTCTGTTATTTTTAAAAGACTCTCTAATTTTTTTGGTCAATATTGTCGGTTTATATTTTTCTCTTGGTGCTCCATTTATGTGTGGCAATTGATGAAGCATCTAATGGTAGCTACTCGGGAAAAAACAATAAAAACCCAAAAGAGCCTTTGGGCTATTATTTCATCTGCGTTACTATGTCCCCACTTTTCATTCCTCTTTCACCGTATTGCTGCATGGCCCTATCGCCGGCCTCACCATGTAAATATACGCCTGCCAAAGCTGCTTTCTGCTGATCTTTGAGCATCGCCGCAAGTCCGCAAATATAGCCCGTGAGCACATCCCCACTGCCGCCTTTTGCCATGCCTGGATTTCCTGTAGTATTGAAGTACAGCTCACCTTTCGGTGTCGAAATAGAAGTATGCGCTGTCTTCAAGACAATATATATCTTTTGTTCTTTTGATATTTGCTTTTGTTTTTGGCATCTATCAAAATGGCTATTGTGCACACCAAATAGTCTATCAAATTCTTTTGGATGAGGTGTTACGATGGTATTTTCCGGAATTCGTTTTTGCCAATTTTGCGACGCAATAATATTCAACCCATCGGCATCAATAATTAAAGGTATATCTAATTCATTTAGTATGAAGTCTAATTTCCCTTGTGCCTCCTTGGATTGACCCAATCCGCATCCAATGCCGATAGATGTATATTTTTTAAGGTCTAAATTTTGGATTTGCGTTTCCGTCATGGCTTCGGGTAAGCTCATTTGCAATATGCTATTGATCTCATCGTCTGTGCACATTGTTACTAGTCCAACACCTGACCTCAAGGCAGAAGATCCTGACAATACCGCTGCACCAGCCATTCCTTTGCTACCACATATAAGTAAAGCATGGCCATAAATGCCTTTGTGGGAAAATTTTTTTCTTGGAATGAAAAATGCGTTAATCAATTCTTTAGTTAAATATTTGTCCTCGCAACTTGAATCAAAATTCTTTGATAAACCTATGGCTACTTCTATTATTTCTCCAAGGTAGCCATTGTTTTCTTCATAGAAAAAAGATGCCTTTCTATCTTCAATAGTAAGTGTATAAGCAGCTTTTATACATGTACCCTGCAGAACTCCTTCGACAGGCATGCCTGAAGGCAGATCAATAGATATGATTGGCAGATCCATATTGTTAATCAATGAAACAATACTTTTACCATAACCTTGCAAAGGCCTGTTCATACCTGAACCCAATAAAGCATCAATGACAATTCCTTTTGAAAGTTTCGGAAATTCTATTTCCTTATCTAAGTATATAAAATTAATATTGGATACTGATTTGGCTTCTTGTTGTGCCAGATTATAGTCAAAAGAATCGGCTTCTGAAATGGGACATTCATAGACGCTTACATTTAAAAATTCGTTTCTCAATTGCTTTGCTACGAGCATGCCATCTCCGCCATTATTGCCATTTCCGCAAAAAATATGGATTGGTATATCCTGATTTGGTATAAGCTTGATTATTTCTTTTGACAATGCTTTTGCTGCTTTTGTCATTAACTCAAATGAGGTAATTCCCATTTTTTTGCAGGTATAGACATCTCTTTGCTTAAGTTGTGAGGAAGAGTAAAGATTCATTTTAAAGGCTGATTTCTACTTGATTTCTCAATAAG
>JAYUTD010000092.1:0-14937 GCA_043755305.1 Saprospiraceae bacterium | reverse complement strand
GCTCCGATTACATTGTCACAAGTGGTTTGGTTTTCTCCGAGCATAGTGCCCCCGTTGCCGTTGGTATAAGGATCGGTACTTGCTACATAATAAAATATCAAGTTGGTATTGCCTACAAGAATCATTCTGGCTACGACATCTTTTTCTAGAACGCCATTTACTCTATTCATAGATGTTGTCACAGCAGATAATACTAATGAAGATTGTGATGCAGAAGTAGCGCCATGAAAGTTTGAATATTCAGCAGTGGTTGCTACAGCTAGTCGGTAAGACCTAAAGATGCAATCACCTTGCCTACTATTGTTATGCACATCTCGGTCATTGCTGCCATGTATTTTAGGGTCAAAGCCACAGGTCCAACTGCCGTCTCTTTCAAGGTCATTTTTAAAATAGATGATCTTGTGGTTTTTGTCTCCTCTCTGATAATGATCTATATACGAAAAGCCCTTTTCAGCCATAATCATCGCTCTAAAACCATGTTCTGTATAATCAATCCTTACTGTTTTAAGTGGATCTTGTACATTGACACCCTGAAAAGTTTTAATATTGGGGTATTGTGCAGCCAATGCAGGCTCCATCATATCAAACTGTACTATTTTAAATTGAGAAATGGTGCCATCCGCTTCAGGAATAGACACTATCGTGTTGCTATTGGTTGGCAAAATATCCTGTTCCCTTGGTGATGACCAAAGCAATGTTTTTAACGCACTATCATCAACTTCGTAAATAATTGATTTTGTAGGAATTATGTCTTTTTTCCCTGTTGAAGCAATAGACTTTGCGTTTATGACTGTCCATTTTTGGGCAAAAAGAGACTGGAAGGTTATTGTAAGAAAAACAGCCAGAAGATTTTTAGAAATTTTAAACATGGTTTTATTGATAATCTTTTAAACTATAAAAATGCAAAAATAACACATTTGTACTAGCAAAATTGGAAAGAAAGTTCAAAATAGCATTGTAAATGATAAATTCATATAAAAAACGCCAAGACCATTTACTTACAAAAGCCCTATGAAAAGAATATGTGGTAAACTAGAAAGAAAAAACTTGCAAAATTAATTGGAAGATGATCTGGCCTTTCTAGCCGCTATAAAACTTCTGATAAAGAACACCAAGCCGATCAGGTTAGTCAACAGCATAATGCCGATTCTTATCGCCGCACCATTGTCATCCCTGCCCATTGCTCCAAAAAATGGCTTAAACAGTGCAATAAAACCAAGCAGAGTGATGATTACAGCTACATGTGCCTGGGCCTTATTTTCATTTTTGACACCCTGGCTCAACACAATAAGGATAACCCCTAAAAATACTGGAATAAGTGCTGTTGGCGAAGGAGTAACCGAACCAAGATAGCCCCAAGATCCTAAAACGATCATAGCTATGGCGTTAATAAGTGTTGCAATATGTGCATTCATATGATGAAGTTTTTATTTTTTAAAAGAAAATTATTTATCCACAAATAAAGCAGCGATAGACCGATACTCGTGCGTGTTTCTAATTGCTTTTGCAAAGAGCTGGGCGCAGGACAATACTTTTATTTTATCGCTATGTTGCTTGAGCGGAATAGTGTCTGTGGTGACAATTTCAGTGATTTTTGAGTTATTGATATTTTCATAAGCCTTGCCAGACAAAACTGGATGTGTACAGAATGCCCTTACGCTTTTCGCTCCTTTTTCTATCAATGCATCTGCAGCCATACACATTGTGCCGGCGGTATCTACAAGGTCATCAATCATGATGACATCAGCGCCTTTGACATCACCTATTACAGTAATGGCAGAGACTTCGTTTGCTTTTCTTCTTTCTTTGTCACAGATGACCAGGTCTCTTTCAAAAAACTTAGCATAAGACCTCGCTCTTTTTACACCACCTACATCTGGAGAAGCAAAAATCACATTGGACAGGTCTTGTGACTGCAGGTAGGGTATAAATATGGCTTCACTTTTGAGATGATCTACAGGGATATCAAAAAATCCTTGTATTTGGTCTGCATGAAGATCCATAGTCATTACTCTATGGGCACCAGCGGCTTCCAGCAAATTGGCAATCAACTTTGAAGAAATGGGCACCCTGGGCTTGTCTTTTCTGTCCTGGCGAGCATAACCAAAGTAGGGAATAACGGCAGTAATATAACCAGCACTGGCTCTTTTTGCAGCATCAATCATAAGTAATAACTCCAATATGGTATCAGATGGGCCAAAAGTGGACGAAATAAAAAACAAATAGGCCCCTCTCACGGACTCATTGATTTCTATCCTCATTTCTCCATCACTAAATGTTTTAATATCTACATCACTTAGCGGGTAGCCATAGTAGTCAGATATCTTCTCGGATAAATATTTAGATCTGGAACCAGAGAGTAATTTTATATCAGGCATATAAAGTTAAGTTGATGAATCAAAGTGTAAAGGTAAGAAAAATCACGCGATACATATATGAATTTTTACAATAAAAGTATTTTATTATTCACTTTGAATTTCTATAATTGTGTTTTATATTTGAATGTTGAAAAAACTAACCTATATATTGATTTTTACTATACTTCTCATACAGGGAGGAATTTTGGTCTTTTTTATGGGTACCCAACAAATGGTTTTAAAGACCTATATAGGGTTAAAACAAATAAGGAGTCAAGAGAAGCAATTAGAAACTTTTTATTTTTCATACACAACTTTCAAGCAATTAAAAATTGACACGAAGGAATTTGTCATGAATGGCGAAATGTATGACATAAAAAAAATTGAATCCCACAATGGTAAAATCAAAGTTACTGCCTATAAAGATGGTTTTGAAAAAAAAATGCTTTCTATTATTGGCGCATTGACAGAGAATAATACCGGGCAATCTTCCTTTCCAACGCTTATAAATTTTTTTTTATCATTGGTATTCATTATTCAGCAAGTCAATATGCTTTCATGCCATATTAAAATAGACTATTCAGTAAATAATTTCTTTTATACTAATCATTCCTTTAAAGATGTTTTTATTGAGGTGATAAAGCCCCCTTGTTTGAAATAGGGTTTCAAAGTTATTTCTTATTCCAAGGGTTCGACCCTTTTCAGAAAATCATGAATCAGTTGTACTGTAAATATACACAGAAGCGACCGTACAGGGTTTAATGTTTTATCACAAATAAACATTTTAAAAATGCACATTAAACATATATTGCTAAGTGCGTCATTGATATATACAATGGTGTCAGCAAAAAGCCAATCTACAGAACCAAGTAACGATACAATATCAATCCAGGAGATCGTCATTTCTGCCAACAAAACAGAAGAACGTATAAATAAAGTTGCACAACAAATCAAAATTCTCACAGCCAACCAAATTTATGAACAACAAGCACAAACTACTGCCGACTTGCTGCAATCTACAGGCTCGGCCTTTGTGCAAAAAAGCCAACAAGGCGGTGGAAGTCCCGTACTGAGGGGATTTGAAGCCAACAAAGTAGTAATTATGATTGATGGTGTCAGGATGAATAATGCCATTTACAGAGGTGGACATTTACAGAATGTAATTACACTTGACAATAATGCATTGAGCAGATTGGAAGTACTTTATGGCCCTTCGTCAACAATGTATGGAAGCGATGCTTTAGGAGGAGTATTGCACTTTTATACAAAAAGGGCGGTGTTTTCAACTGATCAGAAGACCCTTTTTAAAGGCTCAGCAATGGTAAGATATGGCACAATCAATATGGAAAAGACTGCAAATGTAAACTTCAATATTGGAGGAAAAAACCTGGCATCGTTTACTTCAATTACAGCATCCTCTTTTAATGACCTTGTCATGGGAAAACGCATAAATCCTTCTTTAGGCACTGCTTTTGGGGAAAGAATCAACTATGGAGAGCGTATCAACGGAAAAGACTCTGTAGTAGTCAATCCCAATAAATACAGGCAAGTCAGCTCGGCATATGACCAAATAGATATTGTCCAAAAATTTGACCATAAGTTGTCAGACAATCTGACACAAGGCATTAATTTTCAATTTTCAACGTCTACGGATATTCCAAGATACGATAGACTGACAGACGCCAATCCCAAAACTATACTCAATCAGGCGGAATGGTATTATGGACCACAAAAAAGAACAATGATAGCCTACGATTTAAATAGCAATGCCGATACTTCAAAAACAAACTTTCACGTCGGGGTCAATTATCAGGCCATTGAAGAAAGCCGTGTAAGCAGAGGTTTCAACAGTAGCAAAAGAACGAGTAGAATAGAAAAATTAAATATATTTGGATTGAATTTTGATTTTAACAAGAAGACAAGAATCCACCAAATAAGATATGGTGTTGATGCACAAATCAACGACCTAAAGTCAACAGCGTTTGCCACCAATGTATTAGACAATACACAATCTGCCCAATCCACAAGATATCCGGATGGTAAAAACAAATTTAATCAGGTGGGATTGTACTTTTCTCATACAGCGGAATTGTTTCAAAAGTTGATATTGAATGATGGACTTAGGATTGGGGTTACCTCTCTTCAATCTACATTTATTAGCAAACAATTTTTTCCATTTCCATTTGATGAAGCAAAACAAAACAACTTCACTTATTCGGGCAACCTTGGAATGAATTATCTTTTTGGTAGAAGGTCAAAGATTTCCGGGAACATATCCTCTGGATTTAGGGCGCCTAATATTGACGATTTAGCAAAGGTGTTTGAGTCATCAACGACACTTATCGTACCAAACACAGATTTAAAACCAGAGCAAACAATTAATTTTGAGTTGGCTTCAATAATAGAAATTGGAAAAAAATCAATCTTTCAACTTGCCGTGTTCAATACCCAACTGCACAATGCAATTGTTGTCGATAAATTTATCTTCAACGGAGCAAAGGAGATAGAATACAATGGAAAGACAGTTCCTGTGGTTGCTGCACAAAATAAAAACAAAGCTGCCATCTTGGGGTTTACCACCAGCATTACTACGCAGATAGCATCAAGTTTAAATTTTGACGCATCTGCCATGTATACTGTAGGTAAAATTAAAGACGAAAATGACACTCCTTTAGACCATATACCACCTTTTGTGTTAAGGTCAGGACTTTCATATGCAAAAGAAAAATACAGTTTTGGCTTATCTATGCTATTCAATGGATGGAAAAGAATCGCAGACTTCAATCCGGGAGGTGAGGACAATCAGCAATATGCTCCTAAAGAGGGTATGCCTTCATGGTACACCCTCCATTTTAAAGGGAGTTATAAAGTGAACGATAACCTATCTTTACTGGCAGGCATTGATAATCTTTTGGACTTGCAGTACAGGACTTTTTCAAGTGGTATAAATGGAGCCGGCAGGAATTTTTATTTTACCTTAAAAGGAAATTTTTGAGGTAAATAGCTAAAAGCAACTAAATGAAAAAGCACAACAATTTCGTTGTGCTTTTTCATTTACTTTTTACCCGCACTTAAGTAATGATCAAAGCTTCTTTGCAGGAAAGCCTGTCCTTTGCGTTGTCCTTCAGAACATTCTCCATTTACTTCTATAGATTTTCTAGAGGGGTTGTCAAATAACACCTTACACCTGTCGTCCACATAGCCAAAACCGTTGTTAAAAGCGAAGTATGCCCAGCTATTTTGTGGATTAAAACTTTTACTCCAGTTATAATATTCTGAATGTATATTAAGTTGGCTAAGCAAAGTCTTACTTATATCTATTTGGGAGGTATAATTATTAACTATAAAATTGGTATCGATTGCACCACCTGTCCACAAAATCGGAATGTGAAAATCGTCGATTCTATTGTTAGTAGAAGGCAGTCTATGTCCATGATCTGCTACAATAATCACCAAAGTGTTATTCCACCAATCCAATTTTGAAGCCTGATTGATAAAATTACCTACACATTGGTCAGTATAATGGAGAGAATTAAAAAATTTACTTTCTTCATCATTACCAGAAATCACAACAGCCAAAGGTGTTTCAAAAGGTTCATGGCTCGATAAAGTCATGATAACATCAAAAAAGGGAGTCTTTATTTCTTTTTGTTTTTCAATCAAATATTTATTGAATAAGTAATGATCATGTGCGCCCCATTTAGTATTGGATTGAGCGGCATCAAAGTCAGCCTTAGTGATTAATTTTTCAAATTCACCATTGTAAAGGTAGGCTTTCAAATTCGCAAATTCTAGGTCTCCACCATAGTAAAATGATGTGTTATAAGATTTGATTTTAAATGATTTTGAAAGTATGGGTAAACTTGCTGCCTTCTTCGATTCTTTGACAATGGATGTCGTGGGTTGGGCAGGGTAGCCACTTAGTACTGCTGCAATGCCCTTTGCGGTTCTATCTCCTGAAGCAAAAGCATTGGAAAAGTAAATTCCTTTGTTTTTAAGCGTATTAAAAAAAGGAGTAATCTCTATTCCTTTGTATTTTTTATCTATTACTTTTGCTGTAAAACTTTCCCATATAATAATTAATACATTTGGTTCTTTTGTTTTGATCCATTGCCCTCGTATATTTGCTTTATCCATCAACATGTCATCAACAATTTTTTTTGCTTCTTCATCGTCCATTATGATAAATGGATTAGTCTTTACATTATAATTTAAGGCAGAATGCATGAAATTCCATATAGCATTAATAGCGCTGTGGTTGGCAAAAAGTTGGTTGGAAAAATATACAGCCCCTGGATTAAGAGGAGCGATTCCAAGTCCTCCTCTCATAGGCAAAATGAGCAATGTAGCACTAAATAAAGCCCATCCCAGTGTGCTTTTTTTTAAGTCTTGTACGGAGGTATGGCTATAAATAAATTTTGTTAGTATAAAAATAAAAAAACAAACAACGACAATATAAATGAACAATAATAAAGCAATTGGGGATGACGAAATTGACGCCGTAGCTTCATTGATGTTTTTAAGGTATTCTAAAGCCGGATATTCTAGTCTGTACTTCCACGCATTGTAAACCTCAAGATCAAAGACGACAATTGCAGTAGAGATTACAATTGCAATAAAACTATAAGTTTTTATAAACGAAAGGTATATTTTATTTCCCCAAAAGAAGGAAGATACAAAAGGAATAAAACAAATGTAAGCCGCCATTGATGCATCCATTCTCAGACCATAAATGAAAATAAATGCTTTGTTTGAAAATGTAATGGAAGAGAGTAGATCATAATGATAAATACAAAATAATAATCGGCAAATGACGCAGACCATAATCCAAAAGAGGAAGTATTTTATTTGAAATTTAATTTGTTTAATCAAAATGTTGCTATTGATGCAAAACTAACAGAGCTTTTGCGGATAACCAAATTTCTTTTGGTTTGCTTTAAAAAGAAAAGGCTGCTTTGGATAAACTTCAAAGTCTTATGCCTTTATAACTTTGAAATAGCCAAATCAACCAATATGTAAGGATGGTTTTATTTTTTGCACTCTTTCTAAATAGAAGCAAATAATAAGGCCCAAAAATCAAAAAATAATTAGTTATATTTCTTTAATATTTATAAATATTAAAGAAATATAACTAATTATTTTTTGATTTTTGGGCCTTATTATTTGCTTCTATTTAGAAAGAGTGCAAAAAATAAAACCATCCTTACATATTGGTTGATTTGGCTATTTCAAAGTTATAAAGGCATAAGACTTTGAAGTTTATCCAAAGCAGCCTTTTCTTTTTAAAGCAAACCAAAAGAAATTTGGTTATCCGCAAAAGCTCTGTTAGTTTTGCATCAATAGCAACATTTTGATTAAACAAATTAAATTTCAAATAAAATACTTCCTCTTTTGGATTATGGTCTGCGTCATTTGCCGATTATTATTTTGTATTTATCATTATGATCTACTCTCTTCCATTACATTTTCAAACAAAGCATTTATTTTCATTTATGGTCTGAGAATGGATGCATCAATGGCGGCTTACATTTGTTTTATTCCTTTTGTATCTTCCTTCTTTTGGGGAAATAAAATATACCTTTCGTTTATAAAAACTTATAGTTTTATTGCAATTGTAATCTCTACTGCAATTGTCGTCTTTGATCTTGAGGTTTACAATGCGTGGAAGTACAGACTAGAATATCCGGCTTTAGAATACCTTAAAAACATCAATGAAGCTACGGCGTCAATTTCGTCATCCCCAATTGCTTTATTATTGTTCATTTATATTGTCGTTGTTTGTTTTTTTATTTTTATACTAACAAAATTTATTTATAGCCATACCTCCGTACAAGACTTAAAAAAAAGCACACTGGGATGGGCTTTATTTAGTGCTACATTGCTCATTTTGCCTATGAGAGGAGGACTTGGAATCGCTCCTCTTAATCCAGGGGCTGTATATTTTTCCAACCAACTTTTTGCCAACCACAGCGCTATTAATGCTATATGGAATTTCATGCATTCTGCCTTAAATTATAATGTAAAGACTAATCCATTTATCATAATGGACGATGAAGAAGCAAAAAAAATTGTTGATGACATGTTGATGGATAAAGCAAATATACGAGGGCAATGGATCAAAACAAAAGAACCAAATGTATTAATTATTATATGGGAAAGTTTTACAGCAAAAGTAATAGATAAAAAATACAAAGGAATAGAGATTACTCCTTTTTTTAATACGCTTAAAAACAAAGGAATTTACTTTTCCAATGCTTTTGCTTCAGGAGATAGAACCGCAAAGGGCATTGCAGCAGTACTAAGTGGCTACCCTGCCCAACCCACGACATCCATTGTCAAAGAATCGAAGAAGGCAGCAAGTTTACCCATACTTTCAAAATCATTTAAAATCAAATCTTATAACACATCATTTTACTATGGTGGAGACCTAGAATTTGCGAATTTGAAAGCCTACCTTTACAATGGTGAATTTGAAAAATTAATCACTAAGGCTGACTTTGATGCCGCTCAATCCAATACTAAATGGGGCGCACATGATCATTACTTATTCAATAAATATTTGATTGAAAAACAAAAAGAAATAAAGACTCCCTTTTTTGATGTTATCATGACTTTATCGAGCCATGAACCTTTTGAAACACCTTTGGCTGTTGTGATTTCTGGTAATGATGAAGAAAGTAAATTTTTTAATTCTCTCCATTATACTGACCAATGTGTAGGTAATTTTATCAATCAGGCTTCAAAATTGGATTGGTGGAATAACACTTTGGTGATTATTGTAGCAGATCATGGACATAGACTGCCTTCTACTAACAATAGAATCGACGATTTTCACATTCCGATTTTGTGGACAGGTGGTGCAATCGATACCAATTTTATAGTTAATAATTATACCTCCCAAATAGATATAAGTAAGACTTTGCTTAGCCAACTTAATATACATTCAGAATATTATAACTGGAGTAAAAGTTTTAATCCACAAAATAGCTGGGCATACTTCGCTTTTAACAACGGTTTTGGCTATGTGGACGACAGGTGTAAGGTGTTATTTGACAACCCCTCTAGAAAATCTATAGAAGTAAATGGAGAATGTTCTGAAGGACAACGCAAAGGACAGGCTTTCCTGCAAAGAAGCTTTGATCATTACTTAAGTGCGGGTAAAAAGTAAATGAAAAAGCACAACGAAATTGTTGTGCTTTTTCATTTAGTTGCTTTTAGCTATTTACCTCAAAAATTTCCTTTTAAGGTAAAATAAAAATTCCTGCCGGCTCCATTTATACCACTTGAAAAAGTCCTGTACTGCAAGTCCAAAAGATTATCAATGCCTGCCAGTAAAGATAGGTTATCGTTCACTTTATAACTCCCTTTAAAATGGAGGGTGTACCATGAAGGCATACCCTCTTTAGGAGCATATTGCTGATTGTCCTCACCTCCCGGATTGAAGTCTGCGATTCTTTTCCATCCATTGAATAGCATAGATAAGCCAAAACTGTATTTTTCTTTTGCATATGAAAGTCCTGACCTTAACACAAAAGGTGGTATATGGTCTAAAGGAGTGTCATTTTCGTCTTTAATTTTACCTACAGTATACATGGCAGATGCGTCAAAATTTAAACTTGATGCTATCTGCGTAGTAATGCTGGTGGTAAACCCCAAGATGGCAGCTTTGTTTTTATTTTGTGCAGCAACCACAGGAACTGTCTTTCCATTGTATTCTATCTCCTTTGCTCCGTTGAAGATAAATTTATCGACAACAATTGCATTGTGCAGTTGGGTATTGAACACGGCAAGTTGAAAGATTGATTTTTTTCCAATTTCTATTATTGAAGCCAACTCAAAATTAATTGTTTGCTCTGGTTTTAAATCTGTGTTTGGTACGATAAGTGTCGTTGATGACTCAAACACCTTTGCTAAATCGTCAATATTAGGCGCCCTAAATCCAGAGGATATGTTCCCGGAAATCTTTGACCTTCTACCAAAAAGATAATTCATTCCAAGGTTGCCCGAATAAGTGAAGTTGTTTTGTTTTGCTTCATCAAATGGAAATGGAAAAAATTGTTTGCTAATAAATGTAGATTGAAGAGAGGTAACCCCAATCCTAAGTCCATCATTCAATATCAACTTTTGAAACAATTCCGCTGTATGAGAAAAGTACAATCCCACCTGATTAAATTTGTTTTTACCATCCGGATATCTTGTGGATTGGGCAGATTGTGTATTGTCTAATACATTGGTGGCAAACGCTGTTGACTTTAGGTCGTTGATTTGTGCATCAACACCATATCTTATTTGGTGGATTCTTGTCTTCTTGTTAAAATCAAAATTCAATCCAAATATATTTAATTTTTCTATTCTACTCGTTCTTTTGCTACTGTTGAAACCTCTGCTTACACGGCTTTCTTCAATGGCCTGATAATTGACCCCGACGTGAAAGTTTGTTTTTGAAGTATCGGCATTGCTATTTAAATCGTAGGCTATCATTGTTCTTTTTTGTGGTCCATAATACCATTCCGCCTGATTGAGTATAGTTTTGGGATTGGCGTCTGTCAGTCTATCGTATCTTGGAATATCCGTAGACGTTGAAAATTGAAAATTAATGCCTTGTGTCAGATTGTCTGACAACTTATGGTCAAATTTTTGGACAATATCTATTTGGTCATATGCCGAGCTGACTTGCCTGTATTTATTGGGATTGACTACTACAGAGTCTTTTCCGTTGATACGCTCTCCATAGTTGATTCTTTCCCCAAAAGCAGTGCCTAAAGAAGGATTTATGCGTTTTCCCATGACAAGGTCATTAAAAGAGGATGCTGTAATTGAAGTAAACGATGCCAGGTTTTTTCCTCCAATATTGAAGTTTACATTTGCAGTCTTTTCCATATTGATTGTGCCATATCTTACCATTGCTGAGCCTTTAAAAAGGGTCTTCTGATCAGTTGAAAACACCGCCCTTTTTGTATAAAAGTGCAATACTCCTCCTAAAGCATCGCTTCCATACATTGTTGACGAAGGGCCATAAAGTACTTCCAATCTGCTCAATGCATTATTGTCAAGTGTAATTACATTCTGTAAATGTCCACCTCTGTAAATGGCATTATTCATCCTGACACCATCAATCATAATTACTACTTTGTTGGCTTCAAATCCCCTCAGTACGGGACTTCCACCGCCTTGTTGGCTTTTTTGCACAAAGGCCGAGCCTGTAGATTGCAGCAAGTCGGCAGTAGTTTGTGCTTGTTGTTCATAAATTTGGTTGGCTGTGAGAATTTTGATTTGTTGTGCAACTTTATTTATACGTTCTTCTGTTTTGTTGGCAGAAATGACGATCTCCTGGATTGATATTGTATCGTTACTTGGTTCTGTAGATTGGCTTTTTGCTGACACCATTGTATATATCAATGACGCACTTAGCAATATATGTTTAATGTGCATTTTTAAAATGTTTATTTGTGATAAAACATTAAACCCTGTACGGTCGCTTCTGTGTATATTTACAGTACAACTGATTCATGATTTTCTGAAAAGGGTCGAACCCTTGGAATAAGAAATAACTTTGAAACCCTATTTCAAACAAGGGGGCTTTATCACCTCAATAAAAACATCTTTAAAGGAATGATTAGTATAAAAGAAATTATTTACTGAATAGTCTATTTTAATATGGCATGAAAGCATATTGACTTGCTGAATAATGAATACCAATGATAAAAAAAAATTTATAAGCGTTGGAAAGGAAGATTGCCCGGTATTATTCTCTGTCAATGCGCCAATAATAGAAAGCATTTTTTTTTCAAAACCATCTTTATAGGCAGTAACTTTGATTTTACCATTGTGGGATTCAATTTTTTTTATGTCATACATTTCGCCATTCATGACAAATTCCTTCGTGTCAATTTTTAATTGCTTGAAAGTTGTGTATGAAAAATAAAAAGTTTCTAATTGCTTCTCTTGACTCCTTATTTGTTTTAACCCTATATAGGTCTTTAAAACCATTTGTTGGGTACCCATAAAAAAGACCAAAATTCCTCCCTGTATGAGAAGTATAGTAAAAATCAATATATAGGTTAGTTTTTTCAACATTCAAATATAAAACACAATTATAGAAATTCAAAGTGAATAATAAAATACTTTTATTGTAAAAATTCATATATGTATCGCGTGATTTTTCTTACCTTTACACTTTGATTCATCAACTTAACTTTATATGCCTGATATAAAATTACTCTCTGGTTCCAGATCTAAATATTTATCCGAGAAGATATCTGACTACTATGGCTACCCGCTAAGTGATGTAGATATTAAAACATTTAGTGATGGAGAAATGAGGATAGAAATCAATGAGTCCGTGAGAGGGGCCTATTTGTTTTTTATTTCGTCCACTTTTGGCCCATCTGATACCATATTGGAGTTATTACTTATGATTGATGCTGCAAAAAGAGCCAGTGCTGGTTATATTACTGCCGTTATTCCCTACTTTGGTTATGCTCGCCAGGACAGAAAAGACAAGCCCAGGGTGCCCATTTCTTCAAAGTTGATTGCCAATTTGCTGGAAGCCGCTGGTGCCCATAGAGTAATGACTATGGATCTTCATGCAGACCAAATACAAGGATTTTTTGATATCCCTGTAGATCATCTCAAAAGTGAAGCCATATTTATACCCTACCTGCAGTCACAAGACCTGTCCAATGTGATTTTTGCTTCTCCAGATGTAGGTGGTGTAAAAAGAGCGAGGTCTTATGCTAAGTTTTTTGAAAGAGACCTGGTCATCTGTGACAAAGAAAGAAGAAAAGCAAACGAAGTCTCTGCCATTACTGTAATAGGTGATGTCAAAGGCGCTGATGTCATCATGATTGATGACCTTGTAGATACCGCCGGCACAATGTGTATGGCTGCAGATGCATTGATAGAAAAAGGAGCGAAAAGCGTAAGGGCATTCTGTACACATCCAGTTTTGTCTGGCAAGGCTTATGAAAATATCAATAACTCAAAAATCACTGAAATTGTCACCACAGACACTATTCCGCTCAAGCAACATAGCGATAAAATAAAAGTATTGTCCTGCGCCCAGCTCTTTGCAAAAGCAATTAGAAACACGCACGAGTATCGGTCTATCGCTGCTTTATTTGTGGATAAATAATTTTCTTTTAAAAAATAAAAACTTCATCATATGAATGCACATATTGCAACACTTATTAACGCCATAGCTATGATCGTTTTAGGATCTTGGGGCTATCTTGGTTCGGTTACTCCTTCGCCAACAGCACTTATTCCAGTATTTTTAGGGGTTATCCTTATTGTGTTGAGCCAGGGTGTCAAAAATGAAAATAAGGCCCAGGCACATGTAGCTGTAATCATCACTCTGCTTGGTTTTATTGCACTGTTTAAGCCATTTTTTGGAGCAATGGGCAGGGATGACAATGGTGCGGCGATAAGAATCGGCATTATGCTGTTGACTAACCTGATCGGCTTGGTGTTCTTTATCAGAAGTTTTATAGCGGCTAGAAAGGCCAGATCATCTTCCAATTAATTTTGCAAGTTTTTTCTTTCTAGTTTACCACATATTCTTTTCATAGGGCTTTTGTAAGTAAATGGTCTTGGCGTTTTTTATATGAATTTATCATTTACAATGCTATTTTGAACTTTCTTTCCAATTTTGCTAGTACAAATGTGTTATTTTTGCATTTTTATAGTTTAAAAGATTATCAATAAAACCATGTTTAAAATTTCTAAAAATCTTCTGGCTGTTTTTCTTACAATAACCTTCCAGTCTCTTTTTGCCCAAAAATGGACAGTCATAAACGCAAAGTCTATTGCTTCAACAGGGAAAAAAGACATAATTCCTACAAAATCAATTATTTACGAAGTTGATGATAGTGCGTTAAAAACATTGCTTTGGTCATCACCAAGGGAACAGGATATTTTGCCAACCAATAGCAACACGATAGTGTCTATTCCTGAAGCGGATGGCACCATTTCTCAATTTAAAATAGTACAGTTTGATATGATGGAGCCTGCATTGGCTGCACAATACCCCAATATTAAAACTTTTCAGGGTGTCAATGTACAAGATCCACTTAAAACAGTAAGGATTGATTATACAGAACATGGTTTTAGAGCGATGATTATGGCTGAAAAGGGCTTTTCGTATATAGATCATTATCAGAGAGGAGACAAAAACCACAAGATCATCTATTTTAAAAATGACCTTGAAAGAGACGGCAGTTGGACCTGTGGCTTTGACCCTAAAATACATGGCAGCAATGACCGAGATGTGCATAACAATAGTAGGCAAGGTGATTGCATCTTTAGGTCTTACCGACTAGCTGTAGCAACCACTGCTGAATATTCAAACTTTCATGGCGCTACTTCTGCATCACAATCTTCATTAGTATTATCTGCTGTGACAACATCTATGAATAGAGTAAATGGCGTTCTAGAAAAAGATGTCGTAGCCAGAATGATTCTTGTAGGCAATACCAACTTGATATTTTATTATGTAGCAAGTACCGATCCTTATACCAACGGCAACGGGGGCACTATGCTCGGAGAAAACCAAACCACTTGTGACAATGTAATCGGAGCC
>JAYUTD010000091.1:0-2287 GCA_043755305.1 Saprospiraceae bacterium | reverse complement strand
AACTGCTACAGGATTTGCACTTCCGCTTGTATCTACCACTGTTGTTTTTTCAGTGGTGGGATTTGCTTCTTTTGAATTTGATCTATTGCCACAAGAAGCAAAAAAGATGGCCAAGGCAAAGATAAAACCATAAGAAATAATATGGTTTCTCATGATAAAAATTGTTTAAAATAAAATTAATCAATTTTCATTATTTTATGAATATATTTATTTCCATCAGATGTGAATATTTTTACAAAATAGGCCTGAGGTATAAAATCTCTAAGGTTAATATTTTTTATATTTGAATTTTTAAATGCTTTAATTTTATGGCCATTGGTATCATAAACTTCAACCTCAATGATTGGAATTTCAGAATTTATATTGATAATATCTTTACAAGGGTTTGGGTAAACAAGTAAATTTGATAATGTTTTCTCATCGACTGGTGATACCAAATTTATATTTCTTTGTACACTAATAATTTTTGCTTTCGAAGGTATATCATCTACCATAGCAAAAAGCATATAAAAACCTTCAAAAAGCAAAAGTGAATCTGTTGGTAAATTTGCAGTTACCTTGCCATTTGTATGAGTAAAATCTAGTTCTATAATCCTATTGCTACTGCTGTTCATAAAATGTGTGTTTACAGCATTGGCCATCAGCAATACACTTGTAATAGTATTTGTTTTAGCAATATCAAATGATACCACTCCACCTGGAGCAAATCTATTTGAATTTATATTGATGATTTCAGGTCTTACACCTCTGAAAAGGTATGGTGGTGTAAATGCTTCTATTATACTTTGAGGAGGCTCATTGCCAGGTTGGCCTTCGCCACCTACTGCTATCACTCTGCCATCAGGTACCAAAGTTAAAATGGCATGATATTCTCTAAAATTTTTCATATCGGCTAAGTTTCTCCAGGTATCTTTTGCAGCATTGTATTGTTCTACTTTCTTCATGTATCCCCATTGATTGACTGGTGTTTCGTCAGTTTTGTCTTCTTTTTCTCCATTTGTTACCAATATTTTTTGATCAGGCAGTATTATTGCCTTTGCCCTTGATCTGATAGGATTAATACTTGATTTTAACTCCCATTTATTTGCATTAACATCATATCTTTCTACGTAAGTTCCTAAGTTGCTCGTGAATGATTTATACCCAAAGGCAAAGATATTTCCGTCGGGCATCAAAACTAATTCATGATCGCTGTGGTCGCCATTGCTCATCCGGTTGCTTTGGACAAAATCAGCGGCCAATTCCCATTGATTAGTGGATGGATCAAATAACTGTGGCGGTCTGTGTGTCATCAGGGTTTTTCCATTAAGTAAGGGTACAATAGGAGATACCTCATTGCCGATTTCGATATTATCGGTCAATTTTGATAAGCCAGTTTTGGGGTCATATATTTCGCTTGTTTTTACTCGCTTGGGATTATCAAGTCCGCCACCACCTATAACCAATATTTTTCCATCAGATATTGGCGAGACTGTGGGATACCATCGATAATCCTTTAAATAATTTTGGGTTTTCCATTTGCCAGTCTTTGAATTAAATAATTTTACTTTTTTTGTGCCCGGGCCATATACTTCTTTTAAGGTCCCACCAAAAAACCAAACTGTACTATCTGCCAATAATACTGGTCCTACGCAGCCTTGAATACTGTCGCTGCCCATTACACTGAGCGTATCATTTGCAATAGGGTCAAAATAAAAAGGATCTTTGGTGTCGTGGCAATAATATATTTTTCCATTTGGCATTAGTACTCCAAGATCAGTTCCGCCTAATGGTTCAGGAGACTTTACGATCACATCCCATCTACCCTTTTCAGTCTCTGGCAAAAGAGAAAAATGAATTTCTTTCACTTCCGTGTTGACTACTACTGATAATTCTATATAATCAAAGTCTGGTTTAGCTACACCTATTTTATAATTGTCATTGGGAATATTTGAAAACTGATACCTGCCATCTAGAAAACTTCTTTCCTCAAAGAACAAGGATGTATCAGCATTAAATAGTGTAATACGTGCCCCTTCGACATTCGAAGCCTGATAAGAAATGTTGCCAGAAATAGTATTCTGCGCTTTAGAAAAACTTAAGTTAAATACTAAACCTAATGTCAAAAATATCCTTACCATTTCAAAAAATTTATTTATCGTTAAAATTCTACACCCAATAATATTTTAATCATTAAAAATTATCCCATTAATCATTAAGTACAAATTATTTTTATTTGAGATTGGCAGTAAGATTTTCTTTTGCCTCTCTCATTTTTGAAATGATTAATGGGATAATTTTTAATGAT
>JAYUTD010000090.1:0-2288 GCA_043755305.1 Saprospiraceae bacterium | reverse complement strand
ACTTATAAAAAGGAAATAGGAATTAATGAGGTATCCTTCAAAGACATTAGAGAATACAGTTTCAGCAATAGAGTCTTTACCAGGTATTGGTAAAAAGACTGCTTTGAGATTGGCTTTGCATCTTATAGAAGATAAAAATGAAAAGGCTGAAGTATTGGCAAATGTGTTGGGTCGCCTTAAATCAGAGATAAAATATTGTAAACATTGCCATGCGCTATCGGATGATTCAATTTGCGATATTTGCGCTGCGCCTTCAAGAAAAAACGGTATTATTTGTGTGATTGAAAATATAAGAGACCTTATGGCTATTGAAGACACAGGAACATTTAATGGCAGATACCACATTTTGGGAGGTCTTATTTCCCCTTTGGATGGCATTGGTGCAGCAGATTTAAATATTGACAGTCTTATCCAACGTATTGACCAGGATAATGTAGAGGAATTAATTATGGCTATAAGCCCAACAATAGATGGAGAAACTACATCTTTTTATATCTCAAAAAAATTGAGCAGTAAAAATCTTAAATTTTCTACTATCGCTAGAGGTGTCTCTTTTGGAGGAGAATTGGAGTATGCCGATGAACTCACACTGGGCCGCTCAATAAGTGGGCGAGTACCTTATAAAATGGGAATTTAACTAAATACATGACAAACATTAGTATTGTCATAGTCAATTATAACGTGAGGCATTTCATTTTAAAATGCCTTGAATCTATTAATAAGGCCGATAAAAAAAATATCACTATAGAGATTATTGTTGTAGATAATGCTTCAGTAGATGGAAGTGTATTTGCAATTAGGGATGTGTATCCCAATGTTGTTTTGATTGAAAATAAAACCAATGTTGGTTTTGCAAAAGCCAACAATCAAGCATTTAAAATAGCAAAAGGAGAGTTTGTACTTACGCTTAATCCAGATACCATCATTCAAGAAGACACAATAATTTTATCATTGTCATACATAGAGCAAAATGCAGAGTGTGGTGTTTTAGGTGTAAAAATGATAGATGGAAGTGGTACTTACTTACATGAATCTAAAAGAGGGCTTCCAACTTTGTGGAACTCATTTTGTAAGTTTAGTGGACTTACAGCTTTATTTCCTCACAATAAGTTCCTTAGTGGTTATTATATGGGGAACTTGAGCGAAAACGAAATAAATGAAGTTGAAGTGCTTTGCGGTGCTTTTATGCTCTTTAGATCAAGCGTGTTGCATAAGCTTGGTGGTTTTGATGAAGACTTCTTTATGTACGGAGAAGATATTGACTTGTCTTTGCGCATCAAAAAAGAAGGATACAAAGTAATTTATTACCCTATCACCAGGATCATTCATTTTAAAGGGGAGAGTTCAAAAAAAGCTAGTTTTAATTACATAAAAAATTTTTACAATGCAATGCTAATTTATGTTGAAAAGAACTATCATGGCTGGAATGGAAGATCAATGAAACTATTTATTAAAACAGGCATTTATTTGTCTGCTATTGCGAGTTATATAAAAAACAATATCATTTTTAACTTCCATTTGCTTTTTGATTCAGTCTTGTTATATGTTTTTGTAGGCGGTTTGAGAATACTTTGGGCTAAGTATTATTTTAATGATCTTCATTACTTCAACAATACTGCTTCGATTATCAATGATGCTTCTTTTGTTCTTATAACAATTAGTACACTTTGGTTTTTCGGACATTATGATAAAAATTGGAAGCTAAAAAGATTGTTTGCCGGCATTGCCTTCGGTACTTTATTTTCCCTTATTATTTTTGCTTTATTGCCTACCGCATTGCGCAGCAGTAGAGCGCTTATAGTAATGGGAAGCATATTGGCTTTTATTATTGTATATTTTTCAAAATTGTTAAGAGTTAAAATTTCACATTTATTTACAGAAGGTAAACTTAAAAATTACCTCATTGTTGCCACAGAAAAAAATGCAGTTAAAATTGCTGAAATTATAAGTCAAAATGAAAACGAAGCCAATATTGCGGGCACTATTGCTCCATTTAATGGCACTTTAAATGAAAATACATTTTATATCAATACACTTGATAAACTTGCTGAGGTTGTAAAAATGATGAAAATAGAATATGTAGTTTTCTCGAATGATGATCTTAGCTTGCAGAATATACTTGACCAAATGATATTGCCTGATAAAGAAGTAAAATACTTAATTACTGGAGGAGACAATGAGACCGTTATTGGGAGTAGCAACAACATAAATAAAAATCTTTATTACGCAGAGTCAAATTTCAAATTGTCCCACTCTTTTTACTTAAGATTAAAAAGATTATTTGACAT
>JAYUTD010000089.1:0-5762 GCA_043755305.1 Saprospiraceae bacterium | reverse complement strand
ACCCGGCCTTCCATTTTATACGCCATTCCACTTGTTGAACAGCCTCCCGCTAGATTGGCATTATGATCCATCGCCAACAAACCTATTGTATCATGTCTTTCTATATTTATAATTGGCTTATAATTAGATGTTTTTTTCCACTCCAGGTATTCTTTCTTGCTTTCTTCTGTAAGTAGATTAATCTTTTGCATACCAAGACTAAGTGCAAACATCTCTGCTCCACTTCCGGAAAGCATGACATGTGGTGTCTCTTCCATGACTTTTCTGGCTATTTCTATTGGATGCATAAAATTTTGAACATAAGTCACACTGCCAGCTTTGCCATGTTGATTCATAATACATGCATCCAGCGTTACATTTCCCGACCTATCAGGCCTTCCCCCATATCCCACAGACCTGTCCGCAGGATCTGCTTCAGGCACTTTTATGCCATTTACCACAGCGTCCATAATATCTCCTTTCTTCTGAAGAACCTCGAAAGCAGCATCATTGGCTTTGGCGTTGTTCCATGTAGATAAAACAATAGGATACTTGTATAATATACCTTTTGCTTCATAACTATCCTTCTTTTCTTTCACATTATTGCAAGATTGAGCAGATAAAAGCGAAGTGGCAGCACCGATAGCAAGAGAGCTTTTTACAAAATTTCTTCTTTTCATTATATTCTATTCACCTCGTTAGAGACTTTTTTAAACATCTTATAAATAAATACTATGTTTAAGACGTTATTGTGGCTAAAAACTATGATTTTT
Source organism: Saprospiraceae bacterium (assembly GCA_043755305.1). Taxonomy (GTDB): domain Bacteria; phylum Bacteroidota; class Bacteroidia; order Chitinophagales; family Saprospiraceae; genus JADKBO01. The sequence continues at coordinate 5,010 of JAYUTD010000089.1, read as the reverse complement.
GTATTGTTACAAAATTTTGCATGATTTCACGAAAAATTTCTAATGCCCTTATTTGGCTTATTTCATTAATACCATACACCTTCGGTAATACTATACACAAATTCTGTACCTATTTTTTAAAATCTGTGATAAAATATCGAAAATCAACCATTTTAAATAATCTCAGACTTTCATTTCCAGGTAAAAATGAAGCAGAAATCGCAGCTATAGCCAACGAAAACTATACTTATTTGACGGCTTATCTTTTTGAAACAATACACATTTATGCCAAAAAAAACATTAATGATTTTATCAGCTTTCATTCCCTTGATGGCTTGAATGAAACATTGGCAAAAGGCCAATCGGTTATGCTTTTGGGAAGCCATTACGGCAATTGGGAATGGTCAAGCATGCTCTTGCCATCTTATGTGACTGGTGATGTATATGCCATCTACAAGCCTTTGATGAATAAAGAAATGGATGCTTTGGTCAAAAGATGGAGGGCCAATTATGGTTTGAAATTGTTGGCTATGGAGGATGTAGTAAAACACCTTTCTTCCAATAAAGTACCTGCGGTATATATTTTTGTTTCTGATCAAAGACCTGCTAATAGCAAAACGGGCAGATGGGTCAAATTCCTGAATCGGGACACTCTTTTTTTTGAAGGAGCTGCTATACTTAGCAAAAGGTATCACGCTGAGTTGTTTTACCAAAAAATTGAAGTAAATAAGGGTTACCATAAAGTAAGTTACCAAAAGATTACCGGCAATGCATTGGAATATTATGTGACCCACTTAGAAAATGACATTGTCCAACATCCGGCTCCCTGGCTTTGGTCTCATAATAGATGGAAATTTAAAAAAGAAGACAGAACCAATTAAATGTGAAATAGTATTGAATCCAAAAAGCAACATACTATTTCTAGCACTGGCTTTTATCTCGTGCGGGGTGATGGGTCAATCCATAGATAACAGAGCAGTCATCAAAATTAAAAATGATAATTGTATCTTCAATTTACCGCATAAATATATTTTAATCTCTTCACTTAAAGTTAACGCCAATGGACAGTTTCTCAATAATGAGACATTTACTGTCAGCAATGGCCAATTGATTTTGAATGATAGCGCATGTAGACAATATATTCAGGACACCCTTACCATTTGTTATAGAAAAATGCCATTTGATTTAGATAAAAAATTTGCTTTGCTTGATACTACCAGGATGAAGAAACGCGACGTGGCAATATATATAGGTTATGACCTGACACCTGATGCCATTTCAGCGAGTAATAAAATAATAGACAGTAAGACACTAGATTACAATGGCAGTTTTTCAAGAGGATTTTCTGTAGGCAATGCACAAAGCCTGGTGGTAAATTCAAAATTTGACATGCAACTACAAGGCGAAATTGGCAATGGCATCGCTATCAATGCTGCGATCTCAGATGACAATATACCTATACAAGCGGAAGGAAATACACAGGTTTTACAGGAATTTGACAAGGTCTTTATTGAGTTGTCCAAGGATGCAACCAAAGTGCTTGCCGGCGATTTTGTTATCGAGCGACCCAATTCGTATTTTGTTAATTACTTAAAGAAATTGAAAGGTATCGGAATTCGAAACAGCTACCAAAAAAACGACCGGGTGCTTTCTACTGCGGCCAACATAGCTACTTCCAGAGGAAAATTTAGCAGACAGACGATCATTATAAAAGAAGGCAACCAGGGGCCATATAAATTGGCTGGAAATAATAATGAAAGGTACATTATCGTACTTAGTGGCACTGAAAAAATTTATTTCAATGGCCTTTTGCTCAAAAGGGGCCAGGAATACGATTATACAATAGACTACAATACCTCAGAAATTATTTTTTCGCCCAATAGGCTTATCACCAGAGAAACAAGAATTATAGCTGAATTTGAATATACAGACCAAAATTATTATAGAACACTTTACAATGCTACCTCTCAGTACAACTATGGCAACTCTACTTTTACATTCAATTATTATTCTGAGCAGGATAGTAAAAAAAGTACCGGCCAGCTGGAACTTGACAGTAATTCTATTGAAATACTCAAACAAGTTGGGGACAATAGCAATGGCTACTCCGTATCTTCAATAAGAGCAGCATCAGAGGAAGACCTGACTTCCATAAAATATGAACTAATTGCTAATCCAGATTATCCGGCGGATAAAAATGAATATTACCTTCAGTTTTCAATCAATCCAAACGCGTTATTGTACACTTCGTTTTTTAGTGAAACAGCTCAGAATAATGGTTCTTACATTATAGATCCAAGTAAGTCTCTAAATGGCAGAGTATATAAATTTGTAGGTGAAAATAAAGGCAACTATGAACCCATTAATAAGCTTGTGCCTCCGGAGCAAAAACAAATGATGGATTTTGGCTATACTTATAATTTCAAAAATAGCGGTAAATTAGTTACCGATTTTAGCCTTAGCAATTATGATAAAAACCGGTTTTCTGCAATAAATGATGAAGACAATATAGGGTTGGCAGCCTTTGTTTCGATTGAAAATAAAAACAAAATACACAAAACAAAAACGGATAGTCTATCAATAGTCTATGGCTTATCTTTTGAAAATACTGGTAGTGAGTTCAAGCCTTTGAACCAATACAGAAATGCTGAATTTATAAGAGATTGGAATTATCTACCCTCAAAAGCAAACAATGAAAAAATACTGCGAGGGCAGCTAGGTTTAGCCAATGCACATTCGAAAATTTTATTCAAGTACAATATGTTCAAGGCTGGAAATGATTTTGATGGAACCAATATTGGGATTGGGGTGGACTATATGTACAAAAAGTTCTCACTGACTGCCTTGCCTTCCTATACAAAATCAAAATCATCATTCCTTGATACAAAATTTTTAAGACCAAATTTCATCGTCGCTCAAACGATACCTTTCTTGAATAATCTTGTTGTTGGCTTTGAATTAGAGGCAGAGTACAATGAAAAGACAAAGATAGCCAGTAATTTGCTCGACTCTACTTCTTATTCATTCTACTATACCAAATCATACATTTCTATTGGAGAAAGAGACGATATAGGTCTAAGAATTTCTTACAATAAAAGACAAGACAATTTTGCTTCGCTTAGCTCTATTGACAAAGCAATAAAAATCAATGAGTTAGAAATCAATGGAAAATGGCTTAAAAGTGAGTTCTCGTCTATTAATGCATCTTTAAAAATAAGAGATTACAATGTTGTTAATGCTTCCTTAGCGAAAAACGAAAAATCCAAACTTACCTTGCTTGGCAATATAGACCATAGTTTGTCCATATTGAGAAAAAGTATCATGGCCACCACCAATTATATAGTAAACTCTGGTCAAGAACCAAAAATCGAGTTTGTATTCCAAAAAGTTGAAAACCTCCGGGGTGATTATGTCTATGTAGGCACCGATACTGCAAGCGTAAAAAATGTCAATGACTTCAGGTATGATCCTAGCAACCCGTTGTCTTCCTATGTAAAATTTATTTTGCCAAACAATGAATTTACCACTACAAACAATATTTCCCTTAACCATACCATCAGAATAGAGCCGGCCAAATATTGGATAGGGGACACCACTAAGCTGAACACAACAAAGAATATAATAGGCAGATTTACCAATGCCACTCTTGCCAGATTGAGCAACAAGTCTGCAAGCGGCACGGCAAATTTTAATTACTTTAATTTTAGTACACAAGACAGCAGCCTTGTAAGTTTTACCAAAAGCATAGTATCTACAACTATGTTCAACAGAGGCAACGCCAGATATGATGTTAGCTTTATATATAGAAACAATGGCAGTAAGTCCAATCAGATCAATGGTTTTGAATCGAGGATTTCGACAGAGTATGAATGGCGAACAAGAATCAACTTTATCACGAATACTGATTTTTTTTTAACCTATATTGCTGGGGTGAAGTCATTTGAAAATAAACTATTTAAGGATAGAAATTTTATTATTGATGTGAAAAGATACACTGCCGAAATTAGTTACAGGCCAAACACAAAAATGAGACTCAATGGCAAATATGGAAGAATTGTAAATGAACAGACCATCAATAATAAGGAGCAAGCTACAAAAAATGAATACACTGTCACATTTAATAAGAGATCATCCAACACATCAGCTTTAGACCTTTCGTTTTCATATGTGGACGTAGCCTATGATGGATTAAAGACATCACTTATCCAATACGATATATTGGAAAGTTTACAACCGGGGAGCAATTATCTTTGGGCTGTCAACTATACAAGAAGATTATCAAAATTTATAGACCTTACCTTTACCTACGAAGGACGTAAGACGGGGATATCACCCATTGTCAATGTTGGCAGGATTCAGGCGAAGGCGACGTTTTAATTGGGAGACTTCATTTTGTTTTTTGAACTGTACAAATAATTATTTTGTATTACTAAGTTCAGCACTCTGCTCGAGGGAAATAAGTCATTCCATCTATTTTTAAAAATATAGTACTGAATCTTAACTATAGATTAAACTTGTACCATCAAATATAAATTTCAAATTGATCTATTTTGCGAGAAATAATATCGCCAAATTTTATATTCTTATTGAAAATAATTAAATTTACAAAATAATATTTAATAAAATGAAATCTTTAATTTGTCTTACGATGCTATTTTGCTATTTTAATTTAGCCAGTCAAGTAGGAATAAATACGACTATTCCGGATGGGTCTTCAGAAGTAGATATAAGCAGCACAACAAAAGGATTGCTTATACCACGTATGACGCAAGCCCAAAGATTGGCGATTGTCAATCCTGCATATAGTTTATTGGTCTTCCAGACTGATGGTCAGACAGGATTTTATTATAACAACGGCAGCCCTGCCATTCCAAGTTGGGTAGCATATAGTTATGAATTAAATAGTTGGACAATATTTGGCAACTCACTTTTAGCAACAGCTTCATTTGGTTCTAAAAGCAACAATCATATAGATTTAATATCCAATAATATTGTCAGAGGACGTCTTTCGAACCTTGGTGAATTTTTTAT
>JAYUTD010000088.1:0-5771 GCA_043755305.1 Saprospiraceae bacterium | reverse complement strand
ACGCCGTGTCATATGCAGTAGCTTCAATGAGCCATAAAGAAATAGATAGGTACAATATACTGCGTTCATCTATCAAAACCATGCACCTTGCTTTGGATAAGCTTTCCACCAGACCAGATAGAATTCTTATTGACGGAAATCGATTTTATGATTACCAGGGCATAGAATTCCACACCATTATTAAAGGAGATGGTATCTATGCATCTATAGCCGCCGCTTCAATTTTAGCAAAAACATATAGAGATGAGTTCATGGTAAAAATGGATAAGAAATATCCACATTACTTATTCTCTAGCAATAAAGGCTATCCTACCATAGCCCATAGAAATGCTATAAAAGAACATGGACCATGTAAGATCCATCGCATGACATTCAGATTATTGCCAGAACAAACACCAATTAGTTTATTTTAAATCAATTACCACTTATTAATATATACTTATGAAAATTAAGACTTTTCAATTCAATGACTTTCAGGAAAACACTTACTTACTCATAGACGAAAATAGTCGTGAATGTATCATCGTGGATCCAGGGTGCAATGGCACTGCAGAAAAAGAAAAGTTTTCTGCCTATATTGCTGACCAGAAATTGAATCCTGTAAGGCTTATCAATACCCATTGTCATATAGACCATATATTGGGCAATGCCTTTGTTTCTAAAGAATACAATTTGCCTTTGGAAGCCCATGCTGGTGAAGTGCCGGTGCTGCTTGCAGGACCTAGGACAGCTTCAATGTACGGCGTTCCATATGAAACTTCGCCTGATATTTCTCTTTTTTTGGATGAAAGCCAGGAGATTTTATTTGGGTCACAAAAGCTGAGTATTTTGCTCACCCCGGGCCATTCACCAGCGAGCATATGTTTGTACAATGAGGTCTCCGGGCAGCTAATCGCAGGAGATGTTTTGTTTCACATGAGTATAGGCCGTACGGATTTACCGGGAGGAGATTATGATACATTGATCAGCAGCATTTCTCAAAAATTGTGGCCGCTTCCTGAGGAGACTACCGTCTATCCCGGACATGGCATACCTACTACAATCGGTTTTGAAAAAACAAACAATCCTTTTTTTAATTAGCCAATGTGGGTTTTAGCTAATATGCCAATTAGTCAATTAAAAAAATGTACCTTTAAGAAAAAAATATGGCTATAAACTGGAAAAATGAAGACAATGCACTGAAAGCTACTTTAAAATTCAAAGATTTTATCGAAGCATGGGCTTTTATGAATCAGGTGGCATTGATCGCAGAAAAAATGAACCACCATCCCGATTGGTCTAATGTATATAATACTGTACACATTAAATTATCAACCCACGATGCAGGCAATACTGTCACTGAAAAGGATGTAGCGTTGTCCAAAGCTATTGATAGCATTTACACTACTTACACCAAATCATGAAGCAAATATTACTCCATACCGCATTGCAGTTCCTGCTTATTACCGCTCTTGCTGCTCAGCTTACCATCAATGTAAAGATTCCCACATCCACACCGGATGGCGATATTTACATAGCCGGTAATTTTAATAGCTGGAATCCAAAGAATGCCCAATACAAGCTGGCGAAAAAAGAACCATTGATCTATGCCATCACTATAAATCCTCCTAAAGGCAATCTGGAATTTAAATTCACTAGAGGGTCATGGGATAATCCTGAAGGAACGGCATTGGGTGGCTATTTATCAAATCGCACTTTTAATTATAGTGGTTTGCCAGATACTTTGAATCTTGAAGTAAAAGGATGGGAAGACATCAAGGAGGCACAAAGTACCGCATCAAAAAATGTGCTTATTGACAATGCAAGTTTTTATATGAAATCTCTCAACAGGTACCGCAGAGTATGGTTATACTTACCACCTGACTATAATTCATCAAGTAAAAGTTACCCTGTAATTTATATGCATGACGGCCAAAATCTATTTGATAAAAAAACCAGTTTTGCAGGCGAATGGCAGGTCGATGAGACTTTTGACAAGATGTATGCCCAAGGCAAAGAGGTGGCCATTATCGTAGGTATAGACAACGGCGGTGGAGACAGAATCAATGAGTACTCTCCTTGGGTCAACGCCACATACGGAGGTGGCCAGGGCGACAAGTACTTGTCCTTTATAGTGGATGAATTAAAGCCATACATTGATGCCAGGTACCGAACGAAGAAAGACAAGTCAAACACCGGCATGATAGGGAGTTCGATGGCAGGCTTGATATCATTTTATGCAGGGGTAAAATATCCGGAAGTTTTTGGAAAGGTAGCTCCGCTGTCTTCTTCCTATTGGTTTTCACCCAAAGTGTATGATTATGCTTCTTTAAATAAGTACGATGCCTTCGATCAAAAAATGTACATGATGGCTGGTGGCAAAGAAGGCGGCAGTCAGGTCTCTGACATGTATAAAATGAAAAATTTATTAATTTTCAATGGCTATGGTGAAGATAAAATCAAAGCAATAGATCATCCGCAAGAGGGCCACAATGAAGCCTACTGGGCGAGTCAATTTGAAACTATTTTTACTTGGTTATTTAGCACACCTACAGCCACAAATGAAATCTCTTCCCTGGCAAAGTACAATTTTTTGCAAGACAGCAATACTATTTATTTCAAAGGTGAAGGCTGCGAGGAATGTAGAATATACATCATAAATCTTGCTGGTCAGACTTTATATTCAAGCATGCTGGGTCACACATGGCAGATTACTAAGGCTGGAATGCAAGGCTTAAATAAATTTGCACTTGAACAAAAAGGCAGGATTATTTATACTCAAACGCTGTTTACTTATTGATGGGTTAATGGGCGAGTAAGCAAATTCGGGAATATGAAAATGTGGTAAATTGAAAATGAGATAATTTTATAAGGAGCACTCGAACAGCTCTCCTTTTTTTATTTTTTCGAAAATTTAGACCAGCAGATTTATCCCATTTTTACCCATTTTATGTATCGATTTAACATTCACTTTAACATTCTTAACTAAAATTTTAACACAATTAAGAATTGGTCTTATGAATGGTAAGAAATGTCTTAAAATTCCAAGGAAAGTCTTAACATTATCAAGAAATGTCTTAACATTATAAAGAAACGTCTTAACATTATAAAGAAACGTCTTAACATTATAAAGAAATGCTTCGACGTTATCAAGAAACGTCTTAACATTATCAAGAAATGTCTTAACATTATCAAGAAACGTCTTAACATTATCAAGAAATGTCTTAACATTATAAGCCAATGCTTCGACCTTGTAAAGGAACGTCTTAACATTATCAAGAAACGACTTAACGTTACGAGCCAATGCTTAAGCGTCATACAATATCTGCCACGTCAGCTGTGAGATGTTGCCAGAATTGTCAAGTGCAGCCGTTATCCTGGATAATATTTAATTAAATACAATTATTTACCTTTTACTTTTCCAAAATTACCGTTGCTAAAACAATGAAGGTGTTCATCGATAATTGCTTATACATTTGCATTAACATTAATTCAATAAGAATTTATGCTAATAAAAAAATCAAATCATGAATAAGTTATATGGCATGCTGGTCTTACTCTTTGTCTGGAATAAAAGTGTGGTATCCATCCGAGCAACTACATCTCAGACGCAGTATATCCAGGGATTAGGGTATGCAATTCAGATATTTTAGTTTCTTTAATAACTTCTAAAGTGTGTTTCAACCATTGAGATGGATTAATTTCATGGGCTGCACACGTTCCAAAGAAAGAGTACATCATAGCGATCCTTTGGCCTCCATCATGTGAGCCAGCAAATAAGTAGTTCTTTCTTCCTAATGCCAATGGCCGTATTTTGTTTTCTATTTGATTGTTATCAATCAATAAGTCACCATATTCTAGAATTTTTATGATTTTATGCCATTGGTTTAGCGTGTATTTTATTGCTTTGCCGATGTTACTTTTGGGGACTACTTTATATGCTTGTTCTTCTATATAAGTTTTGAACTCTTCAAGTATTGGAGCTATACATGCTTTTCTGTACTTAAGTCTTTGTTCATTTGTAAACTCAATGGCTTCTCTGTCCAATAAGTAAATATTTTGTATAAGTTGCAATACATGTTCGCTTCTTTTTTTATCATTTGATTTGGCATCAAAATATTTTCTTCTTACATGGGCAAGGCAACCTGCAAGATCTATATTTCTATTCATTGTAGCCACAGCATCATAACCTGGATAACCATCGCATTGCAATAGCCCTTGATAAGCCATAAACATTTCCTTTATATGATTATCAATACTTCTTCCTTTGCTGTATTTCATCAATACAAGCTTTTTGCTTACGCTATAGCATACCCATTGATAACCTTGATGGCTGCTGCCTTCAAGATCTTTATCTAATACTCGTATAGGAGATTCATCTGCTTGAATATACGGGCTTGCTAAAACTTGTTTTTCAAGTTCCTTATACAAAGGCTCTAGCAGTGTGCAACAAGAAACGAACCAATCATTGATTGTACTTGAACTTAGCTCCCATTCAAAATCTCTTTTAAATATTTTTATTTGACGATAGAATGGAAGATGATCTATAAATTTCGATATGATGATATGAGTTAAAAGACTTGTTTCTGCCAAACCTTTATCTATTGGCCTTGACGGTAACTCAGCTATTATTATTCCTTCGTTATTTGGCTTTGCATATACTGGTCGCTTTGTTACTTTTTTGATTAAGCTAGCTGGCGTATATTCTAAGGTATATGTTATCTCATCTTTTATTTTTACTAAGCCAGTTGTATCTTCTTCCGGCTCTATTATCATCTCTATTACAGGAAGGTGAGATGGGATTTCATTTCTTCCTTCATGTTTCTTTGGCACTGCCTTTTCATAAGATATTTTTATCGTTTTTGCAGGCTCAGGTATTGTTACTAAATCTTCCTCCTGATCCATGAATAAAGATAGCTGATTCGGATTCTCTATACCCTTAAACGTTTCTTTTTTTGCCCCAAATATAAGTCGCTTGAGTGTTTCTAACTCTTGCTTTAACTGCATATTCTCCGATAACAAAGCTTCGTAACTCATGATGCAAATTTATAGCATCATGTATTCATATAACATATTTTTATTATATATTTTTCCACACTATGTTAGTAAGTATCTCGACTTTTGCTTTAGTCCAACTAAACTTATTCCACTCAACAGCATTACCAAATGATTGTACTTTATGTGATACTTTTTTGTCTCTTGATCTCGTTTTAGGATTTGCTCAAACTTGCCTTTTTCTAATCGTTTTAAATACATAACATATCCATCTTTATCCCAAATCAACATCTTAACTTTATCTCTAGGTCTGTTGAAAAATATATAAACCTTGCCATCACTTGGGCTAGCATCCAATTCATTTATGATTAATCCACATAATCCATCAATACCATTCCTCATGTCGACAGCAGCAGTATATATATAGTATTCGTGATGACTTGAAAATATTACCACCCAAGAAGCATTTTTAATTCAGAAATGCTATATTCTTTTTCAATTCTTATCTCAGAGCCCTTGTGGTATATGCTTATTCTACTATTAAGTCCTTTTTCTATTTTTATTCTCTCGAAGACACCCTTTGATTCATCTTTCTTTTCATCCTTCAGCCAGTGATAAATTGTTGCTCTACTTATACCTATCCTATTGCTAAATTCATATACTGATTCATCTTTATTTTTCTGATCAAGTATTTGCTTTTTATATTCTCTTGTGTATTTTGCCATTGATTTTATTTTTGGCAAAGCTATTTACTATTTTAATGGTATCATATATGGGGTTGCTCGGATGGATACAAA
>JAYUTD010000087.1:0-5780 GCA_043755305.1 Saprospiraceae bacterium | reverse complement strand
ATGTTGAATTCAGTGTTTAATGCTTTTTTTAACAAGGGCACATCACTGTATTTGACATGTCTTTGGTCGGGTCTGGGGTGGACTGTAATGCCTTCCGCACCAAAAGCCTCACAGTCTTTGGCCACTTTTACCAGGTCAGGCAAATTACTTCCTCTGGCATTGCGGATTAAGGCTACTTTATTGATGTTTACACTTAGTTTTGTCATTGTTTTACCTGCTTTAATTTATTGCTTAAAATCCAATTCCTGTGTCAAAATTTCGATCTCTTCGCCACTTTTTTGTACAATGGTGATTATATTGTATTTTGCTTTATCATCACTTTTAAAAATATGCAATTCTTCCCTATTCGCAGCAAAAAAAAGATGCGCCTCAAAGATTGGCTTTAAGTTTTTAGCTTTTTTCTCTTGAATTTTTTCCTGAGCACGCTTACTGACTTTTTTAAATCCTTTTAGTTCTACGGTATTTCTTTTTTCAGTTTCAGACAAAAAGGATAGGTCGGACTTTGTTTTCATTTTGATCACAGTCTGGGCTCCAAAAATAGAATAGGCTTTTCGCAAATCTTCTGGTTCAAGGTATTCTTCAAAAGAATCAATTTCTTTGGTCTTTATTCTGGCTATAATGTCATAGTTTGTTGTCACAATGCCATTAACTACAAATAAAGGATTTTGTGCGGTGACGTTGAATTTCTTGGCATAAACTGCCGGCACATCAACTTGGGCCTTAAACATTTTGTCTTTTTCTTTAAACTGCAATGCGGCATTGTTTTCCTTACAAAACTGATGGAAGTATTCAAATTTTTTAAAATTGCCCGGAAAGTAATTCTTTTGAAAATTAGTCAGGTTCTCTATTCTCTCCTTAACATTGTTTTTCTTTTCGAAGGTCAATACATTAAAGTATTGGCCAATTCTATTTTTCAATTTATAAGCATCAAAGGCTACAATTTCTTTTTCCGTAAATTTCCTTTGAATTAAGCTACCATAAATAGGATAATTTTTTACTTTTCTTAATGTTATGCTTTTTGCATCACTTCCATAAGGCACTATCTGGAAATATTTTATATCCTCAAAGTCATCCAGCAAATAAGTAAACTTGCCCGCTTTATCTGATTTTGATAAAATAAATCGATCCTCTTGGTTGTCATACAAACCTATGATATTCCACTCAATTGGCTGATTTTTTCTATCCAAATTTCCTTGAAAAAATATCTTATTTGCCCAATTGTTTATTTCTTTTTGCTCAAATTTATTTTTATAGAAAATAACATTTGGGCTAGCCTCCCATTCATTGTCAGCAATTGACACAGAAAGTATTTTATCCGGCCTTTTTGGCTTAAGCACCAATTCACTATTGGACGATGCACCAACATCGAAAAGATTGTCTTTGGTCATCGAAATTAATTCACTACTGTTAAAAGACGGTAGTATTGGCTGGATAAAATCCTCAATATTACTCAGGCAAAAAATGGATAACCCGCCAATTTCTATTGTATTGTTGAAATTATCAATCGTGGTTGCCCTTATTTGATAACTAGCTGTACTGGAATTGTAAGGAAGGTCAATGCTAAAATCTATGTGGTCATTTTCCACCTTTGAAAAAAAAGACTCAATAACATTTGATTCCACATCAACCATTTCTATTTTTAATACTTTAGCATTTGCATTGATTCCCAAAAAATAAATGGTGCCATACACCGTCTCGCCAGCCGCATAAAGTGATCCGTCTACTTGAAATAAAGCACTTCCGGTTTGCGCCGAAGAGCTATGAATTGAAGCAATGCATAGCAGCATTATAAGCTGTTTAATCATTTTAGTTGGTATCATTTATTTCCAAAAATGTGGTTTTGACAAACTTGCTCCTCTCAATATTAAACAGTCACAGCAAGACCTAATAGGACAAATAGAAAATTCACTGGGAGGAGTTGGGCATTGCCGCTTGGGGTTGCCAAGTTCAGATGGATTTATATAAATCCTGGCTGTATCTTGTGCCACAGCGACGAAGTAACCGTGTGCTGCCTGCGTGGTATCCGTAACATTTTTAATATTGGTCAATATCCTTCCCGCAGGAGGTTCATAAATAGTGCCTTCTCTATTATTCAGTTCATTGATTTGAGTGAAATAATCGTATGCTTCTTCATCAATGGCCTGCTGCACAACGGTGCCGTAGTATCCCTCAGAGAAAAGATAGTCTATTTTCCTGTCATATACTGGGAATTCAATGAGCCTTTCATCTTGGGATAACCTGGCATCATAGAGCAATACATTGATTAAGTCAGCCTTTTGAGTGACATAGCACAACTTGCCCGGTGGAAGTCCAAGCAATTGATCCGTATACTTATAAGAATTAATTATGTCATACTTTAATAAATATTTTGTGCCGTTTTCCTCTTTTATTTTTGAATCAATATCCAACTCCACAAAATCTGCCAATTCATACTGTCCAAGCTGGTTAATAATGTTTTTCTTTACTATTTTGTATTGAAGTCTATCAATAGTGGGTGAAGCAATCAACGCATTGAACGAAGACATATACACCACATTTCTTAAAGTTTGGATTACTATGCGGTATTTAGTCCCATACTCTTTATTGAAATCTGACCACCCGGGAACATCTGCACTGTATATTCCATCACCTGTTTCCAACAATTGAATTTTTTGGCCAAAATTGTTTTCCACATAAGCATCTTCTACTCTCGTAGTCCTTGATTGGCTTTTTTCATCTGATACCATGCGCAATTGGACTTCAGCACGCATACTGTTTTTATACCTGTAAATTCCTCCTTGTACTACCAAAGATTCCTGGATCTCTTTGGGCACTAAAATATCTATTTTGTCTAGACAAGCAGAAAAAGAAAGAGCAAGTAGCAAAAAGAATAATCTCTTCATATTTTAGTTTTGGCTTTTAAAGAAATTCGATATTAAATCTAATGGCAGGAAAAACTGTGCCTATGACTGCAAGCCTATTGGCTTGTGGTGTTGAATTCAATCCTCTGGTGTAAAAAACAGAAAAAGGATTCTTTCTTGCATAGACATTGTACAATGTAAATGTCCAACTTGTGATAACTCTTGCAGCATTATTGTGAGACCTGGCTATATTGTAAGATAGATCTAACCTATGGTAGCTTGGTATTCTTATCTCATTGCGCTGTGAATAAATTGGCACATAAACATTGTCAGGTGTCAAATAATTAGATAAAGGAGCGGTAGATGGTCTGCCTGTACTGTACGTAAAATTAATGGTAAATGTGTTCCTTAGTATAGGTTGATAATTTAAAATTAACGAAAGGTTGTGTGGCTTATCGTATCCGCTATTGTACCAATTGCCTTTATTGATACCTGCGATTTTTTGCATCGTACTGGAATAGGTGTAACTAAGCCACCCATTGAATATGCCCTCATTTTTCTTAAGTGACACTTCAATGCCTTTCGATCTGCCGATTCCTTCTAAGAGTTCTGTTTCAATATGGCTATTGACAATAAGTTTTGCAAAATCTTTATAATCGTACAATCTATCGATCCTTCTTTGGTATACTTCTATCGATGTTTCAAAATTATTGTTTGCAAAATTTTTGAAGAGTCCAATTGAAAAATTGTTTGACAAATAGGGTTTTATGTAAGCATTGGACAATTGCCATTGGCTGCTGGGTGTAGGTGTGTCTGAGTTAAAAATTTGATTGATAAATTGCGATGTTCTGGCAAAGCCTCCTTTTATTGAAGCGCTCTTGGCCAAATTTAATTTTATTGAAAATCTGGGCTCAGGCAAGAAGTAAGATTTTAAAATGCCCGTCCTTGTTTCTTTGCCAATAATATTGATTTCTTTAAATACATCGTTCTTATACAAATAGATTTCTTTTGGCCCTAAGGCTGCGAAATGATTCATTCTAAAACCAACAATCATTTCAAGGTGGTTTGTAATCGATTTTTCGAGATTAACAAAAACAGCCGATTCAATACCTTTTTCTTTTTCAAGACCTCGGGAAAGTATGAATGAAGTTTCATTGTAAGGAGATATATTGCCGGGGCTGGTAGAATATAAAGTGGAGTTGACGCCAAAATCTATTTTAGTTTTTTTGCCAACGATGGATAGCTTATCCACAAACCTCAAATAGTCAATACCTGAATTAAGTTGTGACTCAAACTGTGCTTTTAAATCCAATTGTTGGCTATTGTATCGGGAAACAACAATTGATGCCTTATTAGACATTTTATCGGTAAAAAGTTTTCCCCAATTGAGTTGAATAAATTTTGATTTATATCCGAAGCCAAATTGTCGATTGAATTCAAAATTATCATTTGAAGTGTAAGCCCCAATGCCTAAGGTGTGGCCATTTTTTCTATAAGTATATTTTAAATTGATATCATAAAATGATGCAGAGCTATTATTAATGGCAGGGTCTGAAAAAAAGTTGAAAATATAATCAGAGTAGGTAGATCTAGCACCAAAAGCAAGAGTGCTTCTTTTTGAAAGTGGTCCATCAACAGACAGGGTGGCTGATATTGGGTTAATACTGGCTTTGTATTTCATTTTTTCTCTGTTGCCATCTTTCATATTGACTTCAAGAGAAGAGGCAATTCTACCGCCGTTGCTTGCTGCCATATTGCCTTTGGATAAAGTGGCGTCTTTGATTAGGTCTGCATTGAACGTACTAAAAAAACCTAGTGCATGCGAGGAATTGAATAATATGGCTTCATCTTGCAAGACGAGATTCTGGTCTACGTTTCCGCCTCTTACGTTAAAACCAGTAGCTCCTTCTCCGATAGTCGATACCCCGGGATTCAGCAATATGGCTTTTACAATATCTTTTTCTCCAAGAAAAGTAGGTACTCTGTCTAAATTTTTAATATCTATTCTAGCTATACCGGTCTGTACTTCATTGACACTTGCATCTTTTGCAATGGCGGTTACTGTGACTTCATCGAGATTTATAGATTCTTTAAGCAAGGCAACGTTTAATGTGTCATCGCTTCTCAAATCAATGGTAGAAAGGTAATCCTGATAACCTACATACTTGATTTCCATGTAGTGTATGCCGGGAACAAGGCTGTATTCATAAAGTCCGTCAATATTTGTGACCGTGCCGAGGCTTTTACCAAATTTTACATTTGCACCTATAATTGTTTCTCCTGTGGATTGGTCTTTGATTGTACCGGAAATTTTTGCTTTACCTGTCCCGCCAAGATCAGACAAGCTTCCTATTACTAATATATTGGATTTAATATTTGGCTTTTCGTCAAGTATTTTTTGAATGTTGTCATAATAACTCACTAACTTAGATCTATCTAAAGAAGACTTGTTCATCAATACTATGGCATAGTCGCGATACCATATAGGAATAACTTCACTTTTGCCCAATAATTCTGCAATTGCTTTTTCAATAAAGGTGTTTTCAAAATCAATCGTTCTTTCTACTGCAGGAATATCTTCAGGTTTAAAATATATATCAACACCGGTCTTTGTAACAATATCTGCAATAATTTCAGATGGCATTTTACTTGAATACCTACCCGAAATTTTTATTGTATTTTCCTGCGCAGTAAGTGTGTAAATAGATGTAAAAAGAAAAAAGCTGAAAGAGAACAGATTCCGCATAAATAATTCATAAGGTCCAAATATAGTCAATATTTGCAAATAGAAAAGATTATAATTCTGCTGGGTGTATGATAAATTGCAGAAAAAGACTTCTTTGGTTTTTTTGCAAAGTCTAAGCCTCACAAAGTTTTGTTCGGTAACAAAACTAAATTGTGCTTTTTTAGCACAATTTTGCTGCGCATCGTTTTGTCATC
>JAYUTD010000086.1:0-2300 GCA_043755305.1 Saprospiraceae bacterium | reverse complement strand
TGAGATTGAATATAATAATTTTATTTAGTTAGCGGTGGTCCAGTTGGCCTTTTAGGCATGACCAAACTATCAGCAGGATATCTGTTTTTAATAGAATCCATCTGAGATTGAGCCCAATTTATAATTGATTTCTTTTGATCTTCAGTAAGTATAGCGTCTTTATGTATCAAGGTATATGAACTCAGAGGCATCATATCTTTTTCTACATTTTCCATGATCTCTTCAAATTTATGGTTTTGAAATGCCATTCTTCGATTAGTATATTCCGAAAAATTCAATCTTCTCTTTGCGTTTTCAATATGGTTAGCCATAAACCAAGCCACCGGCTGGATCTTGAAATACCAAGGATATCGAGTGCTATTGCTATGACAATCATAACAAGCAAGAGATAAAGACTTGTTGACATCGTCTGGTATTGGATATACTTTGTACATAGCATATGTTTGATCATTACCTTCATTTCGAGCTGGGTGAATAAACTGGATCAGAATAAATAAGACTAGCAAAGCAAATAAAATTTTCTTAAGCATTGATTTTCAATTTTTAGTTAGAATATAAATTTAATAAAATTCAGTAAAAATTAAAGAGAATCCTTTTGAGTAGCCTTAAATTGAATCAGAAACTCTTTCACTATTGTCGGCCCAAGAGAAGCACCTTTTGTGCCCATTCCATTGATTGCCCACATTTGTTTGTACGTAGCATGGTATTGAATAATGGGGCGTCGATTTGCAGTAGTAGGGCGTATTCCGGCATGATGACTTATTATTCTATATGGCACATTGATGAAATGATCAAGTTTGCTTTTGAGATCATTCAAACCGTCCGGCGTAGGCTCCATAGTTTGGAATTTCCATTCATAGGTAGCTCCAACCCACTTTCTTTGCTGATCAGACGACACAATAACTTGATGTTTTAAAGAAGTATCATTTGACAAACCATCCAATTCTACCCACATCATTTGACCTTTATTTGGAACGATTGGAAGATCTTGGAAAAATGGGTTTGCTTTAACATCAGCCCCTTCACAAAAAATGATTGAAGAAAATTGATTGCCTTTATAAGTCCATTTCTTTTCTGTTTGAGTCAATGATGAATAATCAAAATCCTCTTCCAGCAATACGTTTTTATTCAACCAATAATTTCTAAAGTGAACAATCAAATCAATAATATCAACTTTATAACCCAATAAGGAATAAATTGAATAAACATTTTTGGTAATAGAGTGAGAATTAACGAGCTGCAAAAGATGTTCATAGTTGTATCTTGCGGACTGGCTCAATAAATCATTCTCTTCTTTAACTGTTGATAGACACAACTCTATTTTATGCTTGCGAAAAATTGACACATTCAGTTTGTTTTCTATTGCTTGATATGCCATATTAAAGTCTGCCTCTAACTGATCATAATTCCAAGATTTTACAAATCGCCGTCCTGTGATTGGATTGATCAATCCAGCCGCGTGTTGAGAAGCACTATGAGTTCTTAAAGCATCGTAAATCAAAATTGAATATCCATGATCTTCAAGCATCGAAGCCACCAAGCTACCGGTAAGACCCTGACCTACGATAATAAAATCAGCATTCAATAGATTATTTTTTAGAGTTAGGGATTTTCGCTAAAACTTGTTCATAAGAATGGTCGATCAATTCATGAATAAATTTTGTCTTTAATTTTCCATCCAGATAAACTGTATTCCAATGTTTTTTATTCATATGCCATCCAGGAATAATTTCCTCATATTCATTTCTTAATTCAATAGCAAACTCCGGATTACATTTTAAATTTACCCGTGCTCGTTCAGCATTAGAACTTGTCAAAGCAAATGCTTTACCTTTTACAGTGTAGACAATGGTTTCTGGGCCGAAGGGCAATGTTTCGGCACTATCCTGCTTGGATAGGCAGTACGTTCTTAATTGTTCTAAATTCATTAATAAATCGCCATATCAAAATATTTGCGCTGGCTTTTGGTCACAGGATGGTTTTTTCCATAAATATGAAATAGAGCAATACCTGCTTTACGAGCTATTTCTTCATGATAGCTTTTATCGATATGCATTGATTCAATGATTTTTTCCATTGCTTTATCCGGTCGACTATGATCCAAATCTTCCTTAGCTGCCATTAGTATTTTTCCAGGTTTGGTATTTACATCAAATTCTGTTATAAAAAATGACGCCAAGGTTCTTATATCATTTACCATATCGTATAATGGATTGCCTTCTTTGATATGTTGAGTTAATTCTTCGGCTTCTGAAGTTTCAGAAAAAACAACATGACTAGCTTTATAAACCTTTGCTTTA
>JAYUTD010000085.1:0-2307 GCA_043755305.1 Saprospiraceae bacterium | reverse complement strand
TTTCCTCCACCTTGCGAGAGGTATTGGGACACCATATTTTTGGAGAAAAATGGGCCAATAACATCAAGTCGGTACTGCATGAAAACAAATGGCTAAATAGGCCTATCCACATAATAAGTGCCAATTTGCATAGTGTTATGAACTGTCTCTATGCCAATGAAGCCTTGAGCAAAAAATTAAAAGTACATGACATCCAAAAATTTGCGGAACAAATTAGCACTGACAAAAAAGGCGACCTTAGCAAAATGGTTAAGGACCTAGCAGCTAAAAATGGAATGATACCTTTGAATGATACAAGTGGGACCAATATTGGGGTGCAAATATTTGATTTAGAAAAACTCAACTATGAAGGATTGATCAAAGAACTCAAACCCAAGTCAAAGCCTAAAAATTGTCCAATATTAATTGTCATGGACTATGCCTTTGGTGAGCAAGCATACGAAACATTGGATGAATTGCTCAAGCCTTATGACCACGATGGCCAAAAACTAAAGCTAAACATTAAATCAATCAATATTATGGGTAAAGCTGGTATATTGGAAGGCGGCAAAGGCGACATAATGATTCCCAACGCACATATTATAGAAGGATTTGCAGACAACTATCCTTTTGAAAATGAATTAAAAGCAGAGCAATTCAAGAATACTGACCTAGGTATATATTGCGGACCAATGATTACGGTGCTTGGCACTTCTTTACAGAACATAGACGTATTAACTTATTTTCTGAAATCATCCTGGGGTGTGATAGGACTAGAGATGGAAGGCGGCCATTACCAGAAAGCCATACAAGCCCATTCGAAAATTAGAAACAATATTGATAGATCTGTAAAATTGAGGTATGCTTATTATGCCTCTGACAATCCTCTGGAGACCGGGAGCACATTGGCTTCAGGCAGCTTAGGCCTTGATGGCGTAAAACCTACCTACTTGATAACAATGGAGATTTTGAAAGGTATCCTCAAATGATAAAGAAATTTTTGTTTCTTCTCGCTGTTTTAAACACACTTTTCATAGTTGGACAGTCGCCTGTTTCGATCAAATTACCACAACTACCAGAGAAGGAATTGAAAACCTATCAAGAAGGAATCAAATTTTCAAAAAAAGGAATGACGAAAGAAGCTTTGAAAAATTTTGAAAAAGTGATAAAAAAACAACCCCTTTTTTTAGAAGCAAAGTTAAGAAAGGCAGGCATATATTACGATTTAAAAGACTTCGCCACAGCCCAAAAAATTATTGGAGAAGTGATAGAACAGGACCCTTCTTATGATGCTGAAATGTATTATGCCATAGGGCTATGTACGTTTATGATCAAAAACTATGCATCGACCAGTAAATATTATAGCCAATATTTGAAACTTGCAACTAACTTGCCTGATGACAGAATAAAGAAAATAAAAAGACAGATAGAAATATGTGAATTTAGAGTATATGCATACGCTCACCCAAAATCTTTTGAGCCTAAACCTTTAGATGGATTTGTCAATACAGAGGATCTTGAGTACCTTCCTTCGCTTACTATAGATGGATCAAAAATGGTATTCACAAGACGGACAGGGCGGGAAGGCCTCTATGTTTCGAACCACAACAATGGAACCTGGAGTATTGCAATTCCAATCGAAAGTATCAATTCTGTCGACAATATTGCTGCCAATACTATTAGTGAAGATGGCAATACTATCATATTTACAGGCTGCAATAATAAAATTACCGGCTTTGGCAGTTGCGATTTGTATATCTCAACAAAAGAAAACAATAAATGGTCGAAACCCGCTAACCTGGGAAATAAAGTAAATACTTCAGCCTGGGATTCTCAACCTTCACTTACAAATAATAGCAGAACCTTGATTTTTTCTTCTGACAGAAAAGGTACACGGGGAGGCAGAGATTTATGGATGATTAAAAAGGGGAAAAATGGAAAATGGCAAGAAGCAATTAATCTTGGAGACAAAATAAACTCTACCGGAAATGAAGAATCGCCCTTTATTCACCCTGATGGCAAGACGCTATTTTTTAGATCTGATGGCCATATTGGGTTAGGGGCTTTTGATATATTTTATTCAAAGTTTGATGACAAAATACAATCCTGGTCACAACCCGTCAATATGGGCTACCCCATAAATACCGAAGGAGATGAAGGATCTTTATTTATCGATGTTAAAGGGGAAAATGCCTATTATTCATCTGACATTGATACCAAAAATAAAGGCAATGCCAATCTTGATATTTATTCTTTTTCATTACCGGTTGAGATGAGACCCGAACCTGTCAACTATATAAAAGTTAGCATTGTTGACGCAACTTATGA
>JAYUTD010000084.1:0-15100 GCA_043755305.1 Saprospiraceae bacterium | reverse complement strand
AGAATTCTCACCAAGATTATATTACACAAAAACAATCAGGGCTTTAGTTCAATAAAGATATCTGGATAATCAGTTGTAATTTATTATGTTCATATCCTTATTGAAAAGCGCTTACACAATCCAAAAGAATTTATTATCTTTGATAGTCTGATCAAAACCACAATTTTTTGGTGACTTTATAATCAATAAGTAAAAGAAAATATTTTTGAGCTTAAGCCCGCAAAGACACTTATTCAATCTGGAGGAAGATATCACGTACCTTAATTGCGCCGCTTATTCTCCTTTGCTCAATTCAGTGGTGCAAGAAGGCACTGAGTCACTTAAGATCAAATCGCAGCCATACAACATTGTGCCGAAGGAACATTTTTTTAATGTTCCGGATAAGGCAAGAGAATTGATAAAGCAAATTATCAATGCTAAAGACAAGTATGAAATTGCTCTATTGCCTAGTGTTTCCTATGGAATGGCAGTTGTGGCAAGAAACCTGCACAGACTCAAGGGCATTAAATCAAAAAAAAATATAATTCAAGTTTGTGAAGAATTTCCTAACAACCTCTATACATTTGAGCGATGCGCACAGGATTTATCATTGGAATTGATTACTTTGGGCAATGAATACAATGAAGATTGGAATTATTATATTCAAAACGCGATTACAGATGACACAGCATTAGTTGTATTGCCCCACATTCACTGGATCAAAGGATTAAAATTTGATATAAAGGCTATTTCTCAAAAATGCCTTTCCACCAATACTTTATTTGTCATTGATGGTACACAATCTGTAGGTGCCTATCCAATAGATGTACAGGATGTGCATATAGATGCATTGATTGGAGCTTCCTATAAATGGTTGCTTGGCCCATATGGAAATGGCTATGGCTATTTTGGAGCATTTTTCAATGAAGGAATTCCGCTTGAGGAAGCATGGATCAATAGAGAAAATAGCCATGTATTTGCAGACTTACTCAACTACGAAAGAGCTTACCGTCCTCTTGCACAGAGATACAATGCGGGGGAATATTCACAATTTATTCAAATGCCGATGTGTATTGCTGCTTATACTCAGATTTTGCAATGGGGCGTTCAAAGCATTCAGGATTATTGCAAAAATATCACTGCTGAGGCAATGGTAGAATTGGAGAAATCCGGATGCACATTACTGGAAGAGAAGTACAGGGTACACCATTTGTTTGGCATCCAATTACCTGCGCATAAAGATTCAAAATTACTTTACCAAACACTCTTTGAAAATAAAATATTTGTATCCCTTAGGGGCAGCACAATCCGGGTAGCGCCCCATGTATACAATACCAATGCTGATTTATTAAAGTTAGTGGAAATAATTGCTTTTCAAAAATAAGTAAATAAAATTCAAATTTCAATCCTAGTGTATAATGATACAAAATACTGCTACTTTTTTGCAAGTAATAAAAGAATTACCCGATTATTTTAATTCAATGGATGAGGATTACATCATAAGTAAACCATCAACAGACAAATGGTCAAAGAAGGAAATTCTAGGTCACCTAATTGACTCAGCCGTCAATAATTTACAGCGATTTACTGAAGTTAAGCATGCAACTCACCCGTATTTAATACGAAAATACAATCAAGAGAAACTGGTGAAAGCGAACAATTATAATAATGGTTTGTCCGAGGAATTAATTGAATTGTGGACTTATTTAAACAAAAGAATATTGGCAGTTATTTCAAATTACTCCGATGAGGAACTTGCATATAAAATCATACTTCCAAATGGGGAATACAAAGACATTGAATTTTTAGCAAATGATTATATTGATCACCTTTTTCATCATTGCCAACAAATAAAACAATAAGGCAGTTAAAAATTAAAAACTTCTGACTATCATTAAAAGGTCATTGTCTATAGAAAATTGCCACATAACCCTTAATTAAATCCTAGGTGGTATTAAATAATATAAAACCGGAGTTACCAATCGACTGAGTAAAGTGCTTGTGATCAGTCCCCCAATCAGTACTATAGCCAATGGGCTTATCAAAGGCGAGGCTTCCAATACCAGCGGAGTCAAGCCTCCAATTGCTGTAAGGGAAGTCAGTAAAATAGGCAAAAACCTTGTTTCTGCCCCATCCAAAACTGCTTCATATAGTGGCATACCTTGCGCCCTCAGCCCATTGGTGTAATCGACCATCAGAATGGAATTTTTAATTTCTATACCTGCCAATGCAATAATGCCTACTGATGCTACAAAAGACATAGTCTCGCCGGTAATGTACAACGACAATAATGCCCCAATGATACCCATAGGTATAACACTTAGTACAATCAATGTAGATTTAAATGTTTTAAATTCAAGAATAAGTATAGCTAGTAGGCCAAACACTGTAAGAATAAGAATTGTGCCTAAGCCTCCAAAAGATTCTTCCCTTGATTCTCTTTCACCTGCTGCCACAATAGTATAGCCTTGAGGTAGATGCACAGACTTACTAATTTTTTCCAAAATTTCATCAGTTAATTTTTCTGTATTGAAACCTGGATGTACAAAGCTATTTACTAAAGCATATCGCTCTTTATTAAAGTGTCTTATGATAGGCGCAGAAGGGTTGAATGAGATAGTTGCAATGTTTTTAAGTGGGACCAAAGCTCCACTTAAAGAGGTAATATTTATTCGATTAAAATTTTCAATTGCATTGACTTTATTTTGGGGAATAGATACTATTATCGATTTTTCGTCTCCAGCTCCATCTCTTAATTCTCCGATGTCTAAGCCCGCGATGGCCATCCTTATGGTTTTAGCTATTTCTGCAGACGTCAATCCGTATAGACCAGCTTTTTCTCTATCTATATCAATACTTAAATCAGCTCTTTCGTATTTGAGGTCATTGGTTACATACTTAGTGCCTTCTAATTTTTTAAGCAAATTTTCTACAGATTTACTTATTCTTTCCAGTGAATCAAGGTTTTGTCCCTGAATCCTTATTTCTATTGGAGCAGATATTGGTGGACCTTGCTGAAACCTTTTTACTTGAATCTCAGCACCAGGATATCGCTTAAGATCTTCTGTCAATGTGGAAGCAAACAAGGCAATTTCAGGCACATGGGCATCGTCATTCAGAAAAACTGCAATCTCGGCTATGTTGGCCGAATTTTGTTTTTGAAACTCATTGTAATAAATTCTTGGATTCCCTTTACCTACATTTGTACTTATTCTCTTCACCTCCTTTTTAGTCCGAATAAAATTTTCAATTTTACGGACTATTTTATTTGTATGCTCAAGATTGGAGCCAGGCTCAGTTTGTATATCGATTGTAATTATAGGTTTTTCTGATGCTGGGAACAAACTAAATCCTAAAACAGGCACCAATTGAAGGGATGCTATAAATATTAATCCTGCTGACGTCAAAGTTTTCCATGGATGCTTTATGCACCATATTAATAACTTTTGATAGGGCTTATTTATGTATTTTTTAAAAGAGCGAAGAAAAATATTACCATCATTGTGAGAATCTTTTTCGTGGGCCTTCAATAGAATACTAGCTAAAAAAGGAATGATGGTAACCGATACAAACAATGAGGCAAGTACGGTTACCATAACAGCCATAGGCAATGATCTTATAAAATCACCAGAACCTTCCGGCAAATTGGCCAATGGTAAAAAGGCAAAAAGTAGCGTTGCCGTGCATCCTAAGATGGCTACTAAAATGTGATTGGTTGCAGATACAGCAGCATCTTTAGCAGTTGAACCTCCACGCATATAACGCTCAATATTTTCTACTACTACTATGCTATCATCCACTAACAGGCCAAGTGCTATTACCATGCCTACAATACTCAATTGATTCAGTGTATACCCAAAAAGGTCCAGTATAAACAGCCCTATGCTCAACGACAATGGTATTGAAATCATTACTATAAAAGAGGCTCTGGTGCCAAGGGGCAATAGGGTCAACATGACCAGTAATATAGCAATAGCAAAGTCTTTGCCTAGCCCACCAAGTCTCTTTTTGACGCCAACTTCCTGGTCAAAAGCTTGTACCATTTTAATGTTTTTGGGTAAGGAATTTTCGAAAGACTGAATCACTTTTTCGATTTGCGCCCTTACCTGAATAATATTTTTCCTATCTTTCATCGCGGTCAGCACCCAAATGGCCCTCTTACCATCTTGTCTTACAATATGCTCACTGTCTTCGTCTGTATTGTATACATTGGCAATTTCTTTAAGCTTTGTTATCTTTCCATCTGCACCCGTTTTTACAATTGTATTTGCTATATCACTAAGTGATTTAAATTCTGAAAAAGTTTTTATATTGTATTTTCTCTTGCCCAGATCAATATCGCCACCTGGTATATTGATGTTGTTGGCCTGCAACAAACCAATTACCTGGTTCAAACCTATTTTATAAATAGCCAGCTTTTCTAAGTCCAATTCTATTCTTGTTGAGTTAATAGGTACACCTTGCACTTCAACCCATTTTACATCCTTTATTCTTTCAAGTTCTTTTTCAAGTTGCTTACTATAGCCTTCTAATTCTCCAAAAGAAGCAGTCTCAGAAGTAAGCGCAGTTTGCAAAATAGCTACATCGCTGCTGGCTGCTTTTTTTATATCAAGGCTTATAATGCCACTTGGCAAATCACCTCTAATCTTATTAATTTCTCGTATTACGTCATTGTTCTTATTATCTACATCTACCCCATAATTAAATTCTACCATGAAAACTACCAGCCCGTCTTTAATGGTAGAAGAAATTTTCTTGATATCACTAAGTTTGTAGAGTTCGTCTTCAATTGGGTCCGCAACCAATTGTTCCATATCCGTGGGGCTGGTTCCCGGATAAATTGCTATGACTGTGAAAATTGGAGCCCCAAATGGAGGATCTTCTGCCCTTGGCATATTCATCAAAGAATTTATACCAAGTACCAATAATGCTGTAAAAAGTACAAGTGTAAATTGATAATTTTTTACAAAAAATTTTACAAAATTCATACTTTGTTTATTTATAAATAAAGGTTTACCTTTTTTAAGAAAATATATTCTATCTATTTTTCTATAGTATACAGTGAATACAAACCTGGTAGATGTTAAAATGTCAATTAATTCCTTACCTCTACCATATCGCCATCTTCAATGTACATGGACCCAATGGTTATGACCTCTTGTTTAACATCTAAACCTGATGTAAGCTCAACGTTGTCGCCGAGAATACTACCAATTTTTATGATTGTTTTCTTGGCTTTGTTGTTTTCTACAACATAAACTACTGCTTCATTGCCATTTGATTTAGTCAAAGCTTCTATAGGTAAAAACATAGTAGTGACTCCATTGCGCTGAGGTTGTATGGATACCTTGCCTATAAGACCTGCAGCTAAATTTTGCGTGGGGTGTTTAAATTTTAATTCAACATCAATGGTACTGCTTGCATTTCCGCTTATTATACTTTTTTCACTTACCGTTACACCATATACTTTTCCCGGATATGCATCCAGAATCAATTGCCCGCTATCTCCTACTTTTACAATTGCCCAATCTCTGTCAACAAGACCTGCATTAATTTTCCAATCCGATGAACCATTACCCATTATAGCATAAACAGGAGTGCCAGGGCTGACTATTTCACCTTCGTGCATGATCTGCTTAATTATTCTGCCTGCTATAGGTGACCTTACTTCGCTGTATTGTCTGTTAAATTTTGCGATTTCTAAAGTCTTACTAGCCATTTCAAATGCTGTCTTTGTATTTTGGTATTGTTCCAAAGTAGCAACACTATCTACATATAAATTGGATATTCTATTTACATCCCGGCTTGCTTTGCCCAGTGCTTCTTCGGCTTTTCTGAGTTCTGCATTTATCTCACCCATCACTAAAGTAGCTAATAATTGGCCTTTTTTAACAGCATCACCTTCTTTGAAAAAAGTTTTCGCTATGACTCCACCTGTTTTAAAAGCTGGTTTAACTTCTTTGTCACTGGAGATTATTGCCAAAACATTTATTGATGCAAGACCAGCAGATGAAATGGGATTGGCAGTTTTCACTATTGTTTTTTGACCAATAGTTGATTCTTTCACTAACGTAGATGTTTCCGGCTTTTTGCCACATGCCGCTATGAGTATTGAAAAAACCAAAATTAATTTATGTGTAAAATTGTATTTTATTTGCATTGTAATATTTCTGTATAATGAAGAATTATTTAATCAATTGATATTATAGGAAGCGGTATTGTATATATACTCTGCCCATTTTTGCCATGCATTAAATTTGGCAATATTGTACTGTATGGCCGTATTGGTGACCTGGGTTTGGGCATCAAGCAATTCCATATAATTGGATGAGCCTTCTTTATATTTAGCGTATACTTCTTTATAAATTTTTCTGGAAGCATCAATTCTTGCATGGTATGTAAATGCTTGATCAATTGCTGCTTGAAGGTTATTTTTACTTATTAATTGTTGCAAGTCCAGTTGCTCAGCGGCTTGATTTGTTTTAGCAAGATTTTCTTCTAAAGCCAGTTTCGCAATTTCTTGCCTCATTTTGTGCCTTTTATTGTCATATAAATTCATTTGTACATTGAGCCCAAGCAATGCATATGGTGTGAATTCAAAATTGAAAGCTTGTGAGCCTAAATCTAACTGCGCACCGACTTTAGGTAAATAAAACTGACTTTCTTTTTTTTCAGCAAGTGTCAGCATATTTTGGCTTATAGTCAATTGAGCCATTTCTTCTCTTTGACCAATACCATTATTTAAAATTGGCAATGTATCAAGTTTTGCAACATCCTTCAAGGATATTGTATCCCCACTTAAATACATCAGATACATAATGGCATTCTTTTTATCGTTGGTTACTGTAATTTTTTGGGCTTTAATTTCAGCAATTTGAGATTCGATTCTGCTCAATGAAGAGGGAAGGGCAATCCCATTTTTGAGCATGCTTAGAGTGCTCCTCTTTGCCTCTGTAAGCAGGGTATCGGCATCATTAAAAACCCTTAAAGCTTCGGACGCCATCACAATATTTATACTGGTTTGCATTACTTCCTTGCTTAATAATCTTTTATAAGCTTTTATTTCCAGAAGCTTTAGTGCGTGTTGTTCTTCTTTTAACTTATTATTAATAGCTAAATCTGGATAATAAATTGGTTGCTGGACACTAAACTTTGCATCATAAAAATTATTAGGTAAAAAATTGATCTTAACATTTTCTGTTGGTTTAAAATTATCGCTCTGAGTCAATTTATTCAACGAAGAATATACAGGGTTTAATAAATCACCAATAGGAAAAGGTATCGTCCTTCCACCAACTGCCAGTGTATATTGAAGCCCAAATCCCAAAGTAGGTCCATACATAGATTTTGCTTCCTTTATGGACAAAGCAGCACTGTTAAGTTGAAAATATTTAGCCTTTAGATTTTCGTCTTTATCCCAAGCTTTCCTGATCAATCGATCAAAAGACTGTGATCGAACCTCAAAGGAAATCGTGTTAATTAAGAGCAGTAATAGTGTAATTTTTTTCATTCTAAAATATAGGATAATTTAAAGGACAAACATCATTGAATTTTTTAAGACTAAAAATAAAATTATCTTAAGTTGTTATAATTTGATGTTAAACTGTAATTAGAAATGTCTGGACTGTTTTTAACTTAAAACTTAAATTTTATATTTAAATATATTTAGTAGTATACCTTCCAATAGTTGGTCAATCATTTCTTTTTTTGCATTGGCTTCATAAATGTGGTCTATTACACACAACCTATGCGTATTAGAAAAGGAGACTATACCATGCATGGAAGACCATAAGTGCAAAGCCAATAGTCTGGGTTGCCACCCTTTGATTTTTTGTTGTTTAATGGCTTCTTCACAGGTTTTTGCAAAAAATTCAAAAATAGCTATGCCATGCCCCCATTCTTCTTTGCATCTTTGCATATGATTCATGGGATTGGGCGATGTAAACATCAATTCATACCAATCCGGATGCTCTTCCCCAAATTTCAAGTATTCTCGTCCAATTAGAAAAATCCTTTTTACAGGGGACTCTTCTCTGAAAACTGCTTCCATATAGGTAGCTAATATTTCAAACCCTTTTTGCATCATTTGATACAGTATTTCATCTTTGTCTTTAAAATACAGATAAATGGTGGCAGGGCTATACTCTATTTCATTCGCAAGTTTCCGAATGGACAATTTATCGTGCCCCTCAGTTACAATAATTTGTTTTGCCTTCATCAATATAAGGTCCATTAACTCTTTTCTTTCTCTTTCTTTTCTATCTACTGAACTCATAATATATAAATAACTATGCAAATATAATAAACAGTGTTTAGTAAATACGCAGTATTAGGAAAATAATTTTATTTTTAATGTGTAAAACATAGATATATAAGTTTTTAGATAAATATTATGCAGTTTGAATTTTATATTTTCATAAGCAATACAAAATGTTTTATTGCTTATTTACTTGCTTTTTTTCTAATTTTGATAATTAAATCTATTTCCATACCTTGTGCTTCTATTAGATACTGAATTATTTAAATCTTTAGCATGAAGGCATTATTATATCCATTCACATTGGTACTTGTTTCAATTTTGATAGGCTGTGGACCTAAAGAGGAGAAAAAAATTTGCGCATCAGGCGTAAGAAAAGAGTTTACAGATGGACCTGTTTATGCTACTGTAGAAGAAGGGTGTGTAATAAAATTAAGCACAGCCAATTTATATAAAGCCAATGGCAGTATCAATTTAAAGATTACTCCCACTACCAATACTACTGCTATTACTGTTCAACTTAATAAAGGGCTTTTGACTTCAAATGGTGGTGAATTTGTAATTAAATCAAATGATAAATCATTAAAAGTAAGACTTATAAGTGGTCAAGGATCAGTCAAAATTGGTGATAAGGAGGTCGCTTTGGAACCGCTTAAAGTTTTGGAAGTAGGCAGTTGATAATTACACTAATAATTTTGTTGAACTTTATTGTTGGATAATTACATAAGGTAATTCTTCAATATTTTCCATACATTTTCTCTTACTATCTTTTGACCCTCAGCATTGGGATGTTTTCCATCCGGAAGATTTAATTTTCCAATTGTAGCCACATTTTCTAATAAAAATGGTATTATTCCGGCATTAAATTCTTTTGCTAGTTTTGGATAAATAGCAGCAAATGACTTTGTGTAAACTCTGCCCATATTTGCTGGAGCCTGCATTCCCGCAATAATTAGTTTGGCTTTTGGGTACTTCGATTTAACACTGTTTAATATTGATCTTAAATTAGATTCTGTTTCCTTTAAATCTTGACCTCTCAAAACATCATTTGCGCCCAATTCCAAAACAAATATATCTATTGTTTGCTTCATCACCCATTCAACCCGATTCTTTCCACCACTTGTTGTTTCGCCGCTTAGTCCTGCATTGATTACTTGAAAGGGCAAGCCAAGACTGTCAATTCTATTCTGTATCAGCGATGGGAAAGAATACATTTCGTCCAAGCCATAGCCTGCCGTTAGGCTATTGCCAAAAAAAACTATATTTCTCTTTAAAGATTCAGTAGTTTTGACGTTGGAATTAGGCTTTTTGTCTATATTATGCTTTGATTGTAAAACAGGATCACTCTTTTGTTGTTTATTCTTGCATGATGCCATCAATATAAAAGATAGCAATAAGCACGTGACGTATTTGTATTTCATAATTATTACATATGTTTGTGCTGCAAATATAGTACTACTTGGTGAATGTTTACTATGGGGTATGAAGATAATATGTGTCCCGGCATACAGAGAAAAAATAATTTGACTCCTTGAAAAAGGGACATTCAAATTATTTTAGAATAATAATGCATGGGTTAAATTGTCAGTTAGAATGTTAATAAAACTTAATTGTAAAATTGAAGAAAAAAATGGAATACATTATCCAATCAAGAAATTTAAATAAAACCTACATTAGTGAAGGTAAGACATTGTCAGTACTTAAGAATATAAATTTTGAAGTAATCCCCGGAGAAACTTTGTCTATAGTAGGTCCATCCGGAAGTGGTAAGACAACCTTACTTGGTTTATGTGCCGGACTGGATTCACCTTCAAGTGGAGATATACTTATCAATGGGGTATCGATGGCTGGGTTAAGCGAAGATGACAGGGCAGAATTAAGAAGTAAGGAGATAGGCTTTATATTTCAAAACTTCCAGCTAATACCTACGCTGACTGCTCTGGAAAATGTAATGATACCTATGGAACTCAAAGAAATAAAAGACATTCGTAAAAAAGCTATGGATTTGCTGGAAAGGGTAGGGCTGGAAGATAGAAAAAACCACTATCCATCTCAGCTTTCTGGTGGTGAACAACAAAGAATATCATTGGCCAGAGCATTTGGCAATCAACCTTCGATACTTTTCGCAGATGAACCTACAGGCAATCTGGATCAGGATACTGCATTGCAAATCGAAAATTTATTATTCTCATTAAATAAAGAGCTTGGTACCACCCTAATCATTGTAACACACAATGCAGAGTTGGCACAGAAGACCAATCGTATCATTACTATCAAAGGTGGGAAATTAATTTCGGATACAAAAAAAAGCGATGACAATGCATAAACAAAGATTGTTGTTCATTGCAAAGACCGCCTTTAGAGATAGCCGAAAAAATATTGGCAAACTCATGCTGTTTATGTCTTCTATTATTGCCGGAGTAGCAGCTTTGGTGGCGATAAATTCATTCAACCACAACCTTTCCCAAGACATCAATAATCAGGCAGCGACTTTGCTAGGTGCTGACTTAGCGGTAACTTCCAATAGAGAAATTGAGCCATCTATTTTATCACTGCTTGATTCATTGCCCGGAGAAAAATCTCAGGAAATGGAGATATTTTCTATGGTCTATGTTAGAAAAACAAATCAGACTCATTTTATGCGTCTCAAAGGCCTAAAGGGAGCTTTTCCTTACTATGGTAAATTAAAAACCTATCCTGAATCTGCAGCCAAAAGCTATCAAAACAACAATTCTTTGCTTGTAGATGAAAGTTTTCTTTTACAATATAAATTGAGTATTGGAGATTCTATTAAAATTGGAGACAAGCAATTTAGGATTGAAGGTCACTTGCTTACTACTTTTGGTAGTGCTGCTATAACATCTGCATTTGCACCTACTATCTACATGCCATTACAATCTCTCAAAAGTACCAGTTTAATTCAATCAGGCAGTTTGATAAATTATGCCAATTATTATAAAGTACCGGCTAACTTTAACATCAACGCCTGGCAAGAAAAATCACGAACAAGATTCCGCTCTGAAGGTTTAAGAGCCGAGACGATTGAAGACAGGAAGGGCAATCTCAATGAAGCATTTGGCAACCTCAATTATTTTTTAAACTTAGTTGCAATGGTCTCGTTATTGCTTGGCAGTATTGGAGTCGCTTCAAGCGTATTTATATATGTAAAAACAAAAGTGCCTTCAATAGCAGTGATGCGTTGTTTAGGTTTGAAAACGAAAGAAGCTTTTTTGATTTACTTTTCGCAAATCACTGTATTAGGTTTTTTTGCGGTCATGACAGGGGCTGCTTTGGGAAGTATGATTCAAACACTTTTGCCCGCATTATTAAGAGATTTCCTGCCTATGCAAATAACGTTAGGCATATCATGGAAGGCCTTTTTTGATGGCATTTTGATAGGTTCCACAATAACGGCCTTATTCGCTCTTGTCCCTTTACTGGATATAAGGAAGATTAGCCCCTTACTTACCCTTAGGACCTCCATTGATGCCACTATACAACAAAAAGACAAATGGACATGGTTATTGTACTTTGTGATTGGCTTGTCTATATTCTTATTTATGATGCGCATTACCTCTTCATGGATGGATGCCTTGTTATTTAGCGCAGGGCTGGGACTTGCATTTGGGGTATTGTATACTGTTGCTTTGTCATTTCTATACCTATTAAGAAAAGGTGTTCCTTCAGGTTTGAGTTTTGAAATAAGACAAGGTATCTCCAATTTATACAGACCCAGCAATCAAACAAAGACATTAATACTTTCTATCGGTTTAGGTACTGCAGTCCTCACCACACTTTATGTGATACAAGGCCTCTTATTAAGTAATGTATCCTCTATGGATGCAGGCAATCAACCAAACACTATATTGTATGGCATCGAAACTGCGCAAGTCAAAGCTTTATCTGATACAACATTAAAATACCACTTGCCTATCATGCAAAGTGTGCCTATTGTCACTATGAAACTTGAAAGTTGGAAAGGTAAAGATAAAAAGGAGTGGCTGGCAGATACCATTAATTCAAGAGACAAAAGATGGGCCATGAATCGTGAAGCCAGGGTTACCTATAGAGATACCATTAGCCGACAAGAATCATTGCTTAGAGGCAAAATGTACCATCCGGTAAAAAATGAAGGAGATACCGTGTTTGTTTCATTGGCAGATTCTTATGCAGAAGCCTTAGATGTTGACTTAGGAGATGAAATGGTTTTCAATGTTCAGGGGACTATTATAAAGACTTATGTTGGAAGTATTAGAAAGATAGATTTTAACAATATGTCAACCAGATTTTTTATCATTTTCCCTACAGGTATTATTGAGAATGCACCACAGTTTCATATAATTGTTACAAAGATACCTGATGCAGCAACAACAGCGTTTTACCGTACTGCTGTGGTAAAGGCTTTTCCCAATGTATCAGTAGTCGATCTTGGTTCAATACTCACTGCAGTCAATGAGATACTTAATAAAGTCTCTTATGTAATAAAATTCATGGCTTTCTTTAGCCTTATTACCGGTCTGATAGTTTTGCTAAGCTCACTTATGCTTTCAAAGTTTCAGCGTATTGGCGAGAGTGTATTATTGAGGACCTTGGGTGCAAAGAAAAAGAGCATATATTTGATCAATTTTATTGAATACCTTATTCTTGGATTATTGGCTTCTTTGTCAGGGGTTATTATTTCACTTCTTGCTTCTTTCTTTATAGCTAAATATCAGTTTAGGCTCGACTTTATTATGAATGCCTGGCCAATAATAAGTATTGTATTTTTCATAACTCTGGTTACTGTGTTGGTTGGTCTGTTTAATAGTAAAGAAGTGGTAAGTAAACCACCACTTGAAGTTTTAAGAAAAGAAGCATAGTCTAAAAAATTCAATTAGGCTCTTATCAATGTAGTCTGTGTTTATTAAAATAGGGATTGGATTAAAGAGAGGTTCAAGCTATTGCTTGCAGGGCAAAGACAGTGAAAGTCCCTCTGGATATAAATACAAAAAGCCTGTTATTTTTTAATAACAAGCTTTTTGTTTCTTATGTACTGTGGATTTAGCTACGACTATGGAAATACACCCAAAGTCATATAGTCATTGGCTACCTTATCCAATGCTACTGAAAAGGCAGCTGTCCTGAGATCTTCTACTTTTTTATACCTGTAATAATAATTGATGATTTGGTGAAATGAGTTAATCATAGTTTCTTCCAAACCTGATCTTACCAAATCAATTTCATCAGCTCCTTTTGTCAATACGGACTTCTCTCTTGCTCCTATCGTTTTACCAGTTAACTTTTCTACCTGCGACAATAGATTGCTGTAAGTATTTTGATCAAATCTTTTTTCTATCCTTCCAAATCTATGGTGAGATAGATTTTTCAACCACTCAAAATAAGATACAGTAACACCACCTGCATTAAGGAACATGTCTGGAACAATGACTACTCCTTTTTTCAATAAAATTACTTCTGCATCGGCTGTGACCGGGCCATTTGCTGCTTCCCCAATAATCTTAGCTCTTACCCCTTTTGCATTTTCTTTAGTAATCTGCGACTCCAATGCTGCTGGTAACAAGATATCGCACTCAATTTTTACCCAATCATCTCTTTGATCCAATTTTTTAGTGCCGGGAAAACCAACAATTGAACCTTTAGATGTCCTATAAACTACTAATTTATCTATGTCAATTCCTGCTTCATTAAAGATAGTACCTTCTTGTTCTGATACTGCTATGATTTTGACACCACCTTCATTTTGACAAATGCTACCTGCATAAGAACCAACATTGCCCAACCCCTGGATAACCATAGTCTTTCCTTCTATTCCCAGAGACAGGTTGAGTTTTTCCATCATTTTGGCGTCATTGCACAACTCTCTAAGGCCGTAGAATACGCCTCTTCCTGTCGCTTCAGTTCTGCCTCTTATACCGTTTTGATTGACTGGCTTACCGGTTACACAACCTGCGGCATCGATTTCACCACCTTTGAAGGTAGTATAAGTATCTAATATCCACGCCATTTCTCTTTCCCCGGTGCCATAATCTGGCGCAGGTACATCAACACTTGGTCCAATAAAATTTTTACGGATCAATTCTACGGTATATCGTCTTGTTATTCTTTCGAGTTCCTCAGGGGTGTAAGACCTGGGTGATATTTTTACACCACCCTTGGCTCCTCCAAAAGGAACATCTACAATAGCACATTTATAGGTCATTAATGCTGCGAGAGCCATCACTTCTTCCTGGTTAACTAAATGCGAAAACCTAATTCCACCTTTAGTAGGAAGTCGATGGTGACTGTGCTGAACCCTATATGCTTCGATAACTTGATAATCCTTCCCTATCCTGACAGGAAAATTCATTTGATAAACAGCGTTGCATACTTTGATTTGGTCTAAAAGTCCTTTTGGATGCTTTGACAATGCAGCAGCTTTATCAAAATTTCGCTGCACACTTTCATAAAAATTAGCTTGTTTTGTGCTCATCTTTTATATTGTTTTCTAATTTGGTTAGCTTATTGTCTATTCTCCATAAATACACTGCTATGGCCAAAAAAATTATAACAACAGCCAATACTACAGAATATATCTTGCCGGTACTTCTTAAAAAGTCGCTGTCGTTAGGTTGAGCAGATAGGTTAGATACTAAAATAAAGAGGAATCCAATTGAATAAAAAAATCTGGTAAGACACTTCCTTGTCATTATGGATAAATTATTATTTTGTAAATCAAAAGTCGTAATTTTTTTGGACAACACAAAATTTATTTTTGCGAATGTTTTACAAATAAAATTAGCGAAAAATCTAAATTATTAGTCATACATTTCAATAATCTTCTTTTCAACTTGCTCGAGCCTATATTTTAGTTGTGCCATCCAAGTG
>JAYUTD010000083.1:0-5812 GCA_043755305.1 Saprospiraceae bacterium | reverse complement strand
ATGTGGTTTAGGTAATACTCCGCTTGTTCCAGCAGTCCTGCTTTAGTAGTAGGGTCCATTTTATTCCATACATTATACATCATTCCTATGCGGGGATTCTTTGCTAGTTTGGCTTCATGCTTATCATAAAAGTTCCAATACAAGCTATTAAACGGACAGGCCTTAGCCCCTGTTTTTTTTGCTTTATCGTAGTAGCAACCTGCGCAGTACGAACTCATTTTATTGATGTAGCTTGCAGAACTTACATACGGTTTGGTACCTACTATACCACCATCAGCAAACTGACTCATGCCTCTAGTGTTGGTAATCTCTACCCATTCGATAGCATCTATATAAATGCCCAGATACCAGGCATCCACTTCATCGGGATGCACACCTGCCAACAAGGCAAAATTGCCGGTAACCATCAGGCGCTGTATGTGGTGTGCATAGGCAAAATCAAGGGATTGACCAATAGCATTTTTCAGGCAATTCATTTTGGTTTTTCCTGTCCAATACCATTGTGGCAATTGGGCCGTATTCACAAAATAATTAAGCGTAGCATACTCAGGCATTTTCATCCAATAAATACCACGCATGTATTCTCTCCACCCAATAATTTGTCGTATAAAACCTTCTACTTGGTGGTATTCCATTTGACCGGAATTTCTGAAATAGGCTTCAATAGCCTTGTCCACTACTTCCTTTGGCGAAAGCATTTTTGTATTCAATGAAAAAGATAACCTTGCATGGTAAATGGACCATTCATTTGGTGCCATTGCGTCCTGGAAAGTGCCAAAGAATGGCAAACAATTTTCTACAAAAAAATCAAGCAGGGCCAAAGACTGCATTCTGTTTATTGGCCAAATAAAATTCATGCTGTCAACCTTACCAATCGTTTTTGCATTGGCTTTTATTATCTCTTTTTCAATTTTACTTACATCATTTGCAAATAGTAAAGGCGCAATAGGTTTTTGGGCTTTGGGTAGTTTCTGTCGGTTGTCTTCGTCAAAGTTCCATTTGCCATTTAAAGGTTTATCTCCATCAACTATCAGTACTTGATGTTTCTTGCGCATGTAGCGATAAAAAGTTTCCATCAAATACATTTTTTTTCCTTCGAATAAATCCTTTAATTCATTTCGTGTGCTGTAAAAATGTTCTGTATCAAAAACTTTGGTGGGTATTTTTAAATTATTCGCGAAATTTTTCAAATGCTCGTCTAATCTGTATTCATCAGCCAGTTGGTATTCAAAATTGGTAAACTTGTATTTTAAAATTAGCGCTGCACAATTTTTATCAAATTGTTGCAAATTATTTTCATCATTTAGACGGATATAAATTACTTGATGGTTTAGTTGCTTTAATTCCCTTGCGAAACTTTGCATGGCTGCAAAAAAACCAATTACTTTTTGAATGTGGTGCCGTGCATAGTCGGTTTCGCTTCTTAATTCCATCAATACATAAGTCACCGATTGATCCACCGTATTAAACCAAGAGTGGTTAATGTTGAGCTGGTCGCCCAAGATTAAGCGCAATGTTTTATTCTTTTTGGTAACCATATCTATTTATTCTTCCTGCACCGATCGCTGCAATATTTTACCTCTTCCCAGTTTTTCTCCCATTTCTTTCGCCAGGCAAAAGGCTTATTGCAGCATAAGCAAATTTTGGTTGGAAGATTTTCTTTTTTAACGCCTTTCATTCTATTTTTTTAAAAACTTGTCCTTTTCCAGTCCACACTAATTTCAGAACCTTCTGCCAGCATTATTGAATTTGGCTTTGTGTTGTTTAATACAGCAAAGTCTTCCCCGTAAAAAGCTGCAAAATCACAATCTACTTGATAATCCTGAATAACATTAATTTTCCAACTTGGATGATTGATTTTATATTCAATACTTCGTTTTGGATTTACTTTAGTATAACCGTAGTAGTGCTCAAAAATAAAATCTTCCATACTACCTGCTGCCATTTCATGTCTGGTAGTAGCAGCTGTGACTTTTATGCTATTCCATTTAGATTTTACTTTCCATTGGTATTCAATTTGCTTTTTATCATTAAAAAAAGTCCATTGGTGTTTGGTAGGTATGGCTATATAATGTTCCTTGTAAAGTTTGTTGGCGACCCAGGCCACCATTTTATTGGGTACCGTTTCATTGATAAAAACAACCCCTCGTCTTACTTCATTATCCACTTTTCTTACAACGTAAAAGCGAAGATTTACTTCTTCAAAAGTTCCCATATAGGGTATTGGACAATTAAAAATGGAGCTATCTTTAAATAGAAAACCGACCAAACTCACGTACGTTTTTCCGTGGAAGTAATCAAGTTCAACACCTTTTGGCAAATAAGGCAATAAAATAGAAGGGTTTATTTCGTAATTAGCCATTATTAAATTTCGCCACTGAGCTGTAAGAAAGGTTTTCATAATAATCTACTTTGGTTCAATGGTATCGTTTTTTTTGTTTTTGGTTAAATAAAATTGAGGGTTGTTAACATGCTTTGCCAAAATCAGTTTTCCTTCTTCTTTCACATCCTCCTTTTTTCTATAACTCCAAACTAAATCGCTTGCCATCTTTCTCGTTTCCTGTATATCAACAATAGGTGCGGGATATTGTTTTCCGATTGTACAGGCATACAATTGCTGTTCAATAGCGCTCAGTTTATGCGGCTCATGGATTAAAGGTGCAGGAACATCTTTTAGTTCAGGGACCCATTTTTTAATAAACAAAGCTTCTGTATCATGTTCTTCAGAGTTTTTCACAGGATTGTAAATTCTAATGGTATGGATACCAGTTGTGCCGCTTTGCATTTGCAATTGCGGGTAGTGAATTCCCGGTTCATAGTCTAAAAAATTGCGGGCCAGGAAATGCAACTCACGCCAATCTTGCCAAAGGTTATAAACAAAAAAAGAAACCACCATTGCCCGCATTCTAAAATTAATGTAACCGGTGGCTACCAGGCATCGCATGCAGGCATCTATGATGGGAATACCGGTTTGACCGGTTTGCCATGCAACAATATACGCATCGTTTTTTGGTTTGATTAAAGTGTTGTAAGCCCTGTTTATATTGTCAAATTCATACCGACATTCATCCTCAAATTTTTGTATAAAATGACAGTGCCAATGCAAACGTGAAATGAAATTGGCCAGAGCTCTTTTGTTTGGCGATCTGTCCTGGTGTTGTCTGGTGTACTGATAAACCATGCGCATGCTAATGTTGCCATAAGATAAATAAGGCGACAAACGACTACAGCCTGTGCGACTCAGTAAAGGTTTGCTTATATGTTTGCTATAATTTACATGTCTTTCTTGTACAAAACTTTTGAGATAGCGCCAGGCCCAGTATTCTCCGCCTTCCTGAAAGTTTCTGTTCCGAGTAGTGATTTCGGTAGGTAAATCAGCTCCTTTAAGTTCACCATAGATGCCATCGTCTAAGTGAATGACATTCCATTTCTTTTCATCCACCAAAGCTAGTGCCATCGTCATTTTTGCCTCCCAAAGTTTTTCCCATTCCTTTCGCGATTTTAATTTGCGAATAATGCCATTGGTTTGGTATTCATTCCAGTTTGTATTGTATTTTTGAAATAATTTTTTCATTTCCTTATCACGTGCATAAGTGATTCTATTCCCAGTTTCTTGAGAGGAAAAGACAGTATGAAGAGCATAGAAGTTTAATAGTGTTTCAAAAACTACTT
The DNA here is from genome assembly GCA_043755305.1 of Saprospiraceae bacterium. GTDB lineage: Bacteria > Bacteroidota > Bacteroidia > Chitinophagales > Saprospiraceae > JADKBO01. Next base: position 2,140 of record JAYUTD010000083.1, on the reverse strand, counting down.
TGGCTTCAGCATGAAAAATATAAATTTCAGCGTTAAAGTTGGATAATTTTTCATTCATCTCCTTAAGTGATTCGTGCACAAATCGCCAATGTCTTACATCACTATCATGGTAGGCCATCACAGAAGGTTCAAATATATAAATCAGCAATAACGGCAACTTGGATTTTTGGGCAAAATACAGTGGTTCGTGGTCGGTAAATCGCAAATCGCGTTTAAACCAAACCACATTAATCTCTTGCTTAGTCATTCGGGCTCTGAAGTGATATCTCCAACAATTTCATCCGGTTTAGCATAGGACAATCGCGCAAGTGAATGCGTGGCATGGTAATGGTCTAATCCCGATATGGTTATGGTTTCGGCCCGCTCAATATCTATAGCTCCATGCGCCAGTAAGCAATTTTCCGGTAGGAATATTTCCACTACCTTCCCGATGATTAAAATAGTTCCGTTTATTTTTAATTCATGCTTATCCACCAACTCTAATCCATATTTAATGTTACTTTCCTTTACATAAGGAGCCACTACTATTTTGCCAAATTCAGGTGTCAATCCGGTTGCATCAAACTCAGAAATATTTTTGGCATATCGGGCGGAAGTTTGATGTGCTTGTTTGTAAATTGTTTTATTAACATGGTTGATAGTAAAGCAATTTGTTGCTAAAATATTTTCCAGTGTGTGCCTGCTTGTTGAATCGGGTCTATTTATAAAACCTATTAAAGCAGGGTTTGAACCCAAGTGCACCACAGAACTAAAAATAGCAAGATTTGTATTTCCATCCTTGTCCAATGAGCCAATTAGAGAGGCACTTTTAAAGCCGCTTAGTGAATTGATAAAGGCAGCTCTTGTGCGGCTTTCTAACTGCAAAATATCTTCGCTTGTCAAATAAATTGTTTTCAATATGCTATAGCAGTTTTCTTTTATAATTTATTTATAGTATTTTTCAATGCTTAAATTAAATAGATCCTATTGATTACTTGAACAACTGAAAATCTATTTCGTAGGATAACTTATAATTATTAATTTTAATGCACTATACCTTTACCATAAACACATAATAGGTGTATTTGTTTACCAAATTACTCCCATATTTCTATAGACACTACTTAATCCTTTTCTATTCATTACCCAAGACATTTAGCAGTTTGCCCGGTGGTAAGGTAGTGTAAATTTAAGCAAATAAAACATTACTCTAAATACACTTTAAACCATCGCTGGTATAAATAACAAAGAGTTTTTGCTCTACTCTTTGCCATTACCGATAATATGATTACTATTGCATATGCATACCGAAGTAAAAATAGAAGCCTCGTGGAAGGCCCTGCTGCAAGCGGAATTTGCCAAAGACTACTTTGGTAAAATCACCCATTTTCTCAAAAGCGAAAAGGCCGCAGGTAAAGAAATCTATCCGCCAGGTAGCCTTATCTTCAATGCCTTTGCGCTGACTCCTGTGGATGCACTAAAAGTAGTGATTCTGGGTCAGGATCCATACCACAATCCGGGTGAGGCCATGGGCTTGTGCTTCTCGGTGCCCCGGCATGTAAAGGTGCCACCATCTCTAAAAAACATCTACAAAGAAATCAATGGTGACATGGGGTGCACTATACCAGGCCATGGCGACCTTACTGCCTGGGCCGGTCAGGGTGTGCTGCTGCTCAATGCATTTCTTACAGTGGAGAAAAATAAGCCGTTGTCCCATAGCACTATCGGCTGGCAGACATTCACCGATCAGGTAATCTCTACCATCAGCGATAGACTGGAAGGTGTCGTCTTCCTATTGTGGGGCAATTTTGCAAAGACCAAGCTAAGCCTTATTGATACCGGCAAGCACCTAGTGCTGCAGTCTGCCCACCCATCGCCTCTGGCCGGAAAAGCATTTTTCAACAACCACCACTTCAGCCGGGCCAATGCCTACCTTCAAGCAAATGGTAAGGATGGGATAGACTGGCAAATTAGATAAATTGATTTACGATTGACGATTTTGGATTTACGATTATGTGTTAATAAGCAGGTCTGAATGTATTAAAAGTGGGCCTGATCGTATATTTACGATTTACGATTGACGATCTATGATTTTGAGATTTTTAACCGCAAAGGACGCTAAGTTAAATCGCAAAGGACGCAAAGAAACTTGGCTTTTGGA
>JAYUTD010000082.1:0-5818 GCA_043755305.1 Saprospiraceae bacterium | reverse complement strand
GAGCACATTCTTATCAAAGATTTTTTTGCATAAGCTGCATTCCAAATGTTTATATAATGTTGCCATGAATTTGGTGCCAATAAGTGGATGTATTCTTTAAATGATTTGAAAAAGACATGAAGGATAAATTCCACGCTATAGATAATCTAATAAAATCTCCATAATGGAATTCATCCCTGTTTAATGCACTGTCTTTTCAAAGTGACCACGGAAGGATTCGAACCCTCAACCCTCAGAGCCGAAATCTGATATTCTATCCAGTTGAACTACGTAGCCAAAATGCAAAGGTAAGAAGTAATTTTGACTTATTATAACCTCACTATTTTTGTAGTAAGCACTTCATTGCCAATAATGGCTTTTAAAAAATAAATCTGTGGTTCCTCCAGTTTTCCGCCAAAATTGTTGCTGTCTAACTCCAATACGTTTCTGCCTTCTGTATGAAATTTTTTAAAGTCATACACCATTGTACCTGTGCTATTGAACAACTGCCAGACCACCAATCTATTCTGGTCTATATACAATTCAATGGTAGCTGTTTGCTTGCTAGGATTAGGATAGATGTTTAATTTGGCCAAGCCTTTATATTCCTGGGTTGGACTGGCTTTGACCTTAGGAAGATTATCGTCAAGCCAAGCCATTCTGTTAGACAACCATGTCTTCAATTCATTGACTTCACCCTGCCATGTCGAGGGTATTGGATCCGGACTAGGCCATACATATTGCCCTATAATTGGCCATTGGTTGAAATTTCTTTGTTGTGGCACCTGTAATACTTGCTGTAAAGAATCGACCATTGCATGCAGATTGCTTGTTTTCAAAATACCATTCTTTCTCAATCCATCGTACTCCTTCCTCAGCTCCTTAACAAAGAAAGAATCTTGAAGCAATCTTGCCCACCAAAATGGGACATGAAAGCCATCGTCAGGACATATTTCATTGAACTTGTAGCCCCATAAGTCATACCTGTTGCCCTGGCAGTAATCGGCATTGCCAAAAGCAATATCGTAATCCCATGGTGGGCCTATGGCTAACTTTCCATTTTTACTGTCTTTGTCTTTATACAAATAAGTACTTAGTCGATATCCATCAATATTTCTCGAGATTTCGTTCAGAATAAAATAATGAATAAAGGACTTGTACTCTGCATATTTTCGGTATCCTGACACGCTGTCCATAAAGCCGGCACCTTTGAGTGCTACTTCAAACTTTTCAACATAGTTTTGGATGTAATTTTTCTGCTGGTCATTTATCGATTTGGGTGCATCAAATTGAAAAAAGACCTGTCTGTTAGGGAAGGTTGAAGTCAAAATTGGGGACACCCATCCGCCATGATTTGCACCCGTAAATTTATCTATTTTTACTATATAGCCGCCAGAAAGTTCATCGCCTGATACATCTGTTTCATTAAGTTTTGCAATATCAACGCGGCCTTTGGCCACTTTGATTTTTTCCATAAATACGTATACTCCCAGGTATTCTCCATTGAGTTTTACCTCGACGTATTTTGTACGGCTCGCATACATACCAAGTCTTTTGGACAACTCCATAGCAAATACATTATGCATAAGGCTTTTTTCATTGTATGAAGCATAAAGCACCCAATCAGATTCTTTTGGCCACCCAAATATACTTTGGTCATTGTCAGACCCATCGACATTTCTTGTTTCAATGGAATAGGCTTTTTTGGGAAAACTTTGTGAAGAGGATCCCCTGTATTCTATACCTATATAGCCATTGTATTCATTAGGCAAATTACTCTCCTTATTGAGGCTGCCGTTGTTTATGATTTTCATGCTGGCCGTGATTTTTGTAAAATCCACGACATTCTCTTTATTATTGGTTTCTATGATAACAATTGGTAACGTAGACGTAAGGGTCTGACTATGTATTTGTTGACTTATCAGTAGTAAAAGCAGCAATAGTGCATTGCATGTTACTATAAGATTGGTTTTACTATTTTTGATCATGTAATCGATTATTGCATAAAAATAATTATTTTTCTTCAATAAAAATAATTTACGCAAAAGCGGTATGGTTTAAGCCAATAAGGTTTGGCTACTGAGAGGTCGGATTGACCAGAAAAACAGTATAAAACAAATAAACTCTATCGCTGAAAATTGATCAGGTTGGTTTCGACCGCAGATGAAAATATTTATGTGATTGAAAACAATATAGTCATCGTAAAAGGAATTATTCTTAATTGGTATGAAATTTGAAGTATACAATCAACTAAAACTATTCAAAATGAAGTTTGCCATCGCCATGGCCATACTTACACTTTGGTCTTTTGAAGCAAAAAGTCAGGTTACAAAAGTAAAATACCAAATGAGGTACAATACAGCATTGTCTGTCGATACGCTTGCAAAATATGATTGTTATATCGTTATAACTCAGGGAAGTGCTACATCTACTACAGATCGTATTCAGGGCGGATCACAATACACTGCAGTTGTCCCTACAGGCAGCATAGTTGCATTGCCAAATTCCAATAACTATATGCCTTTGCAAAACAATCAAAATTATACCGGCACGGTGCCAACGCAATGGATTCTTTCCAATCAGGTATTCAATCCCGGACAAACACAAAGTGACTTCTATGGCATCACCAATTCAACCAGTCCAGCTTCTTTCTACAATAATCTCATTACAGGAGACACTATAAAACTTTTTACACTTAATGTAAAACTACCTGCCAATGCATGTAAATCTGGGGTGCGGCTATTTGAAAATGGTGTAGATCCAAATTCTTCAGCAGCCGGCATGGGTGGTGGCGACTTTTCCAATGGCTTTGTATTGGGGTTTGTAAGTGGAGGAAATACACAAGATTATGATGGAAATATCACCTCTGTATATCCTGCGGAACGAGTAAAGAATGCCAATGATAGTGGAACATGGTCTTTGAGAAGAGCGGTAGAATGTGCTGGTCCTGAATCAACCATTATATTTGACGACATTATGATAAATGATACGATAAAACTCTTGAGTAAAATTGACATAATAAAAAATGTGAAATTTATCCAGCCTTCAAATAAAGTGGTAAAAATAAAGTCGTCTTTCAATGCACCTTCGATAGATGTAAAAGTCAACAAAGTCCTGGATCTTACCAATATTGTGGTTTTTGCAAGAGACAATGCCTCTTTGCAAGGCCGGGCCATCTTAAACAATGGCACAGTTAACCTGACAGATGTGAAGATCTATGACCCTATTATAGGTACCTCAAATAGTGGATCCACCATAAAAAACCTTGGAAAAATTACTATAAAGGGCAGTACTTCCTTGAAAAAACAGTAAATTCAGGCAGTAGTTATTGGTATTGTCTTGTTGAAACCCGATTACTCAAAAAAAAACCTATTGCTTTACCTCTGATGCCTATTATTCTCACTAAACACAAACTTTGTAGTATTATCAACATTGATGCTGCAATATTGTCAGAATGTCACACCTATTTTGCCAAATAGTACAAAGACTTGAACAAATCCAATTATAATTCTGTTAAAATGTCATAAAATACGCATATGGCATATTTAATGCTATGTATTAGTGTATTTAATTAATTAAATTTTAAAACAGTAAAAAAAAGTAACAATGAAGCCAATCAATGACAGAGTTGTAGTAAAACCTGCCCCTGCCGAGGAGAAGACCTCAGGAGGAATTATTATTCCGGATAGTGCAAAAGAAAAACCACAAAAAGGTACGGTAGTAGCTGTAGGTCCCGGTAAAGAAGACCACAAGATGACCGTAAAAAAAGGTGATAAAGTATTGTATGGCAAGTATGCCGGCCAAGAAATAACCTATGAAGGCGTCGATTACCTTATCATGAGAGAGGATGATATACTTGTAATCATTTAATTGAAAAATGAAATCATCCACACAAAAAATATTTATTAAACTTATTAAAATCTAAATAGAAATGGCTAAAGAGATTAGCTTTAACTCAGATGCAAGAGCAAGCTTAAAAAAAGGAATAGATGCATTGGCAGATGCAGTAAAAGTAACATTAGGACCAAAAGGTAGAAACGTAGTAATACAAAAAAGTTTTGGTGCCCCGATTATTACTAAAGACGGCGTTACCGTCGCAAAAGAAATAGAATTGGACAACGCCATAGAAAACATGGGTGCTCAAATGGTAAAGGAAGTTGCTTCAAAAACGGCTGATGCAGCCGGGGATGGAACCACTACTGCCACAGTATTGGCACAGGCCATGGTCACAGCAGGTATGAAGTATGTAGCTGCCGGAGCCAATCCTATGGACCTGAAAAGAGGTATAGATAAAGCAGTAGAAATTGTAATCGAAAATCTGGCTTCACAAAGTGAGGAAATAGGCAATGACTACAAAAAAATAAAGCAGGTAGCAGCTATATCTGCCAATAATGATGAGCAAATAGGTTCATTGATTGCTGATGCGATGAAAAGAGTAACCAAAGATGGCGTAATTACAGTAGAGGAAGCAAAAGGTACTGATACGTATGTAGAAGAAGTAGTGGGTATGCAATTTGACAGAGGATATTTGTCGCCATACTTTATTACCAACACAGAAAATATGACTACTGAGTATGAGAGTCCGCTAATTTTGATACATGACAAGAAAATATCCAACGTTCAGGAAATCGTTCCTGTACTTGAGAAAGCAGCTCAATCAGGCAGGCCATTGTTGATCATAGCAGAAGACGTAGACAGCCAAGCTCTTGGAGTATTGGTGGTAAACAGGTTGAGGGCAGGTCTTAAAGTGGTAGCAGTAAAAGCACCGGGATTTGGCGATAGAAGAAAAGCAATGCTTGAAGATATCGCTATCCTAACAGGTGGTACTGTGGTGTCTGACGAAAAAGGCATGACTTTGGATAAAGTTGAACTCAAAGACCTTGGGCAATGTGCAAGCCTGACAGTAGACAAAGACAATACTACCATCGTAAATGGTAAAGGAAAGAAGAAAGACATCGAAGCAAGAATCACACAGCTTAAGTCTCAAATCGAATCTACCACTTCTGACTACGACAAAGAAAAGCTTCAGGAAAGATTGGCAAAATTGGCAGGCGGCGTTGCTGTGCTTTATGTAGGTGCTGCAACTGAAGTAGAAATGAAAGAAAAGAAAGACAGAGTAGACGATGCATTGCACGCTACCAGAGCAGCTGTAGAAGAAGGCATAGTTGCCGGCGGCGGCGTAGCTTTGGTAAAAGCCATCTATTCTTTGGAAAAAACAAAAGGTGTAAATGAAGACGAAAACATGGGTATACAAATCGTCAGAAAATCACTTGAATCTCCATTGAGAATCATAGCTGAAAATGCAGGTGTAGATGGTTCAGTTGTATTTCAGGAAGTATACAAAAACAAAGGCGAAAAAGGCTACAATGCAAGAACCAATGTATACGAAGACCTTAAGAAAGCAGGTGTAATAGATCCTACCAAAGTGACCAGAGTAGCAATATTGCATGCAGCTTCTATAGCGAGTATGGTTCTTACTACAGAATGTGTCATTTCTGACAAGAAAGAAGAAGGCGGTGGACATGGTCATGCACCAATGCCGGGTGGCGGAATGGGTGGTATGATGTAATCGATTTACCCTAATAATAAAAAAAGGTCTTGGTGAAAATCAAGGCCTTTTTTTATACGCAATAAGCAAGGTTAGCAGAGCAAACAGGTCTTTTGAACAATGTAACTTTTCTTTTTAAATTATGGCACAAAGACATGTTTGTTATTTGATGAACGGAATTATTTTGTTGTAAATTTATCACTATTGTCCGACTTAAATAATTAAGGGATAGCCTATAACAGCTATCCCAAAATGATTAGTTTTGTTTTGCAGAACTAAAACAAATCATGA
>JAYUTD010000081.1:0-5819 GCA_043755305.1 Saprospiraceae bacterium | reverse complement strand
TGGCGCTTTTAAATTTGTAAAAGCTGCCCATAAAAAAGGCATCAAGCCAATTGTAGGGTGTGAATTTTACCTAGTTGGAGACAGGTCTATCAAAGCATTTGAAAAGTCTAAAGGCCAGAAAGACGAACGATACCATCAGCTACTATTGGCTAAAAATGAAGTCGGCTACCGAAACTTATCAAAGTTATGCTCACTTGGTTTTACTGAAGGTATGTATGGTAAGTTTCCTCGTATAGATAAGACACTTATTGAGAAATACCACGAAGGCCTTATTGCAACATCTTGTTGCCTAGGTGCAGAGATACCCCAGGCTATAGCTCAGGGCTATCCGGAGAAAGCAGAGCGGCTGCTTAAATGGTGGCTTGATATTTTTGGGGAAGACTATTATATTGAAATACAAAGACACAAAGGTATAGATAAAATAGATGGTTCATTCATGAGTCAGGAAGATGTCAATCAAGTCTTGCTCAAAATGGCCAAAGCGTACAATGTCAAAGTTATCGCTACCAATGATGTACACTATGTAGAAGAAGAAGATTCTGTGCCTCACGATGTATTGCTTGCCGTAAATACAGGCTCTATACTTTCGGATGAAACAAGGTTTAAATTTCCGAGCAACGACTTTTTTTTCAAGACCAAGGACCAGATGAATCGCTTGTTTGGAGATGTTCCCCAGGCGATAGAAAACACCATGGAGATTGCCTCCAAGGTAACAGATCTTAAATTGACCAGAGACGTCTTGCTGCCTGCTTTTCCTTTGCCAAAAGAATATTCTACCCAAGACGCCTATCTGAGGTACCTTACTTTTGAAGGCGCCAGAAGAAAGTATGGTACGATTACGGCTCAGATTGAAGAAAGATTGAACTTTGAGTTGGATACCATTTGCAAAAGTGGATATCCGGGCTACTTCCTTATTGTGCAAGATTTCACTTCGACCGCAAGAAACATGGGCGTGTGTGTAGGCCCCGGCAGAGGTTCAGCCGCCGGATCAGCAGTCGCTTACTCTTTGGGTATAACCAATATTGATCCAATAAAATATGATTTACTTTTTGAGCGTTTTCTCAATCCGGAAAGGGTATCCATGCCCGATATTGATATTGACTTTGACGATGAGGGCCGGGATAAAGTTATCGATTATGTCATTAATAAATACGGAAAAAACCAGGTAGCGCAAATCATTACTTATGGCACTATGGCTGCCCGTACCTCACTTAGGGATACTGGCCGGGTAATGAATATTCCCCTGGATGCGGTAGATAGGGTAGCCAAATCATTTCCATCGCATTTATCGGCTACCTTAAACAGCGTACTTGCAGAGAAAGATATCTCCGCAAAGTTAAAAGAGGAAATGAATCGGGATGATATTGACAAAGCCTACAAATTTAGAGCGCTATCGCTGGAAGACAATGAGGTAGGACATATGATCCGCACAGCAAAGAAACTGGAAGGATCGGTACGGTCTACCGGTGTCCATGCATGTGGAGTTATCATTACTCCGGAGGACATTACCAATATCATACCTATATCTACTGCCAAGGATTCAGATATGGTTGTGTCCCAGTTTGACAACAGTGTAGCTGAAGAAGCAGGCTTACTCAAGATGGATTTTCTTGGACTTAAGACACTGACCATAATACGCGATGCCCTTCAATTTATTAAAGAAAACACCGGACAGGAGCTGGATATCGATTTGGTTGACCTGGAAGATGCAGAGACCTACAAAATGTTTGGCAGAGGCGACACCATTGGTATATTCCAATATGAATCTGCGGGAATGCAGAAACACTTAAAAGACCTCAAACCGGATAAATTTGAAGACCTTATTGCAATGAATGCATTGTACAGACCCGGGCCTTTGCAATATATACCCAATTTTATCGATAGAAGACACGGCAGAGAAAAGATTGCCTATGACTTACCGGAAATGCAGGAATACCTCGAAGAGACTTACGGTATAACAGTATATCAGGAACAAGTAATGTTGTTGTCACAAAAATTGGCCAATTTTACCAAAGGGGAAGCCGATCTTTTGAGAAAAGCAATGGGTAAAAAAAATAGAAAACTAATTGATGAGACATTCCCCAAATTTTTGGAAGGATGCAAAAAGAATGGCCACAATGAAACCATTGTTGAAAAAATATGGAAAGATTGGGAGGCTTTTGCCTCCTATGCTTTTAACAAGAGCCATTCCACTTGCTACGCATTTATTGCTTTTCAAACGGCGTACTTAAAAACCCATTATCCAAAAGAATATATGGCTTCGGTCCTCAACCACAATAAAAACGATGTAGAAACTATGTCTATGTTTATTGAAGAAGCCAATAAAATAGGTATTGATGTCAAGGGTCCTGATGTCAATGAAAGTAAAATAAATTTTAGCATTACCAACAATAGCTACATACGTTTTGGCATGTCAGCTTTAAAAGGCGTAGGTGAAGGCCCTGTTGAAGAGATCATTGCGGAACGTCAAAAGGGAGGACCATTCAAAGATATGTTTGATATTGTAAAAAGGGTAAGCCTCAGGTCTGTCAATAAAAAGTGCTTGGACAGTTTAGCATTGGGCGGAGGTTTCGATTCTTTTGGCATGAATAGGTCACAGTATTTTGTGCCTTCTGGTGGATTTGAAACCTTTATCGAACACTTACTAAAATTTGGCAACAACTTTCAAAGCCAAAAATCGGGTGCGCAAGCTTCACTCTTTGGTGATATGCATCAAGATATGATTGATGCACCACCTATTCCACAAGCAGAAGAATGGCCACAGTTATACAAGCTAGAAAAAGAAAAAGAAGTCACCGGTTTTTACTTAAGTGGGCATCCATTGGATCAGTATAAACTGGAATTTCAGCATTTTATCAATGGCAAATTAAGTGAAGTGGAAGGTAAACCTGAGGCACAATTGAAATACGGAGGTTTTGTAACTGACGTCAATGTACTGCAAACCAAAAGAGGCGAGAGCTATGGTAGGTTCAAAGTGCAAGACTACACTGCGGTATATGAGATCACATTGTGGAATGAACAATATGAGAAATTTAAACACTTGCTAAGTTTAGGCAATGTACTTTACATAGAAGGTGGCTACATGAAAATGTACAACCAGGAAAGATTTATGTTTAAAGTGAAGGACATAAAATTATTGGATACCATAAGTAAACAATTGACAAAATCTATCACATTAAAAATTCCGCTAATGGACATTACGCCTGACCTCGTATCCAGCTTAAATGGCTTGATTGATAAACATGCAGGCGAACACAATCTGAAAATAATAGTAGAATCTCCGGACGATGCAGACAATGTGCTTGATTTGATTTCCGGCAAGCGGAAAGTCAATGCGAGCTATGATTTGGTCAATGGATTGCATCGATTAAATCTTCTTTATAAATTAAATTAACCAATACATTGGGATTAATAAAAGTGGGAAAAAATGAACGTATGACCATTAGTAAAATTTCACCGTCAGACCTTCCACTATTGATACCATTTGCAACAAAGGTGTTTTATGATGCTTTTTATGCAAAAAATAAACCCGAAAATTACACAAAATACATCGATCAAGCCTTCACTTTGGGCCAATTTCAGCAAGAGATAAACAATCCTGCCTCGCATTTCTATTGGATCGTGGAGGATACACCTAAAGCATGGCTAAAGATAAATGAGCCCAGTGCTTTTACAGAAGGAATAGTGGGAAATGGCCTGGAAATACAAAGAATCTATGTAGATGCCAAATGTCAAGGCAAAGGATATGGAAAGAAATTGCTTGACTTCACTGAAGGTATAGCCAAGGAAAAAGAGATTGCATTTATTTGGTTAGGCGTTTGGGAGCGCAATCTATCGGCAATAAAATTTTATGAAAAAAATGGATACTCACTACTTTCATCCCACGAATTTATTTTTGGTGATGAAGTTCAAACAGATCTGATCATGACAAAAAAGATATAGTTAAGAAAATCAGTGTAAAAAAAAGAAAATGGATACAAATGAAACCAGTATTTTATTGAAGAAAAATGAAGCGGCTTTGCTTAACATTTACAGAGAAGGCGGTGCGTCTTTATGGGATACGCAACCTCAAAACAAATGGAAAGCAGGACAGCATTTGATTCACCTGGTCCAAAGCACAATACCATTGGTAAAGGCATTTTCCTATCCATCCTTTATTATAAAATGGAAATTTGGCGTAAGCATTAGGGAAGGAAGGTCATATGATGAGGTAGTAAGCCGTTACCATGAAAAATTACACAATGCAGGAAATATAGTTTCTCCGTTTTCTGCCAATATGCCCGATCCTTCTTTTGTTGAATTTGAAAAATGGAGCAACCAGTTTTCGACATTGAACAACAGCTTGATCAAAAAAACAATGACGATTAAGGATGCCAAATTGGATAGCCTTTTGCTGCCTCACCCTCTGATGGGCAAAATGACATTGAGAGAAATATTGATGTGGAATGCCTATCATACCGAACACCATACCAACGTGTTGAAAGAAAAGTACCAAATTTAAACCGAAACAGAATGCGTCACTTGATAAAATTTTTGTTGTTAGCAATGAATTTGATTTTATGCCCGAACAATCCAACATATGGGCAAATTATCGATTCCGTTTTTGTTGCCAAAGACAGTTTAAAAGATCCATTAAAAAAACTTGGCAAACTATTCAAAAACGACAGCCTGGTAATAATGAGCATTGCTACCAATATGAAATCATTGCTCAAAGACAGAGGTACAGAGTCCAGCAAGCACACTGCAATACTCACAACCACTGACAATAAAAATGGGGAACAAAACATTCCGGTCATTTTACAAACCAGAGGCAATTTTAGAAAATCAAGGGCCAATTGTGCATTTCCTCCATTGTGGATTTACTTTGATGGAAAGGCAAAAGACAAGACAGTATTCAGAAAGCAGGACAAAGTCAAGTTGGTGACACATTGTATAAAAGACGATTATGTGCAAAGGGAATATTGTGTGTATAAAATTTATAACTTACTTACAGAGAATAGTTTTAGTACAAGATTTTGTGAAGTAACCTATATTGATTCATTAAATAATTTAAAACCTAAAACCCACCCGGCTTTTTTGATTGAGCCAGAAGAAGATTTGGCTATAAGAAAAGGATGGAAAGAAATTGAAAATGTAAAAATAAGCCAGTCTTCCATTGATACATTGACGATGGCTACCATCGCTGTCTTTGAATACATGATTGGCAATACAGATTGGTCGGTACCTGCACAGCACAATATCAAAATCTACCTGGAAGGCAAGAAAAGAGTATTTGCTGTTCCCTACGACTTTGACCACTCCGGATTGGTTGCAGCCGAATATGCAATGCCTAATCCCTCGCTTGGCATCGCCACAGTAGAAGACCGATTGTACAGGAGCATTTATTTTCCTGCTGAAATATTAAATAAGGTGTTCGTAAAATTTGAAACTGTAAAGCCAGAAATCTATCAAATTTACCTTTCTCAAAATAAATTTGACGATAGGTATAAAAAATTTGTAGTAGAATATCTGGATGAGTTTTACAAAAAAATCAAAGATAGAGAAGCTATTGTAAAATTATTTGCTGAAACAGCCATGCCGAGTATAAAGAAGTAATTAGTTCAATAGGCAATTAGTTCAATTAGTTCAATAGGCAATTAGTTCAATAAGTTCAATAGGCAATTAGTTCAATTAGTTCAATGAGTTCAATAGGCAATTAGTTCAATGAGTTCAATAGGCAATTAGTTCAATTAGTTCAATGAGTTCAATAGGCAATTAGTTCAATTAGTTCAATGAGTTCAATGAGTTCAATAGGCAATTAGTTCAATGAGTTCAATGAG
>JAYUTD010000080.1:0-2328 GCA_043755305.1 Saprospiraceae bacterium | reverse complement strand
CGGAAATAAATCGCAATGAAATCATGTTAGGCCAATTAGCACAGCAAAAAAGTAAAAGAAACCATATAAAAGAAATAGGCAAAATGATGGAAGAGGACCACACCAAGTCCTTGGCAGAGGTAACGGTATTAGCAAAATCAAAAAATATTAACCTGCCAACTTCCCAAACTGCAAAAGGACAAGAAGTTTATAATAAACTAAATGCAAAATCCGGGCATAATTTTGATAAAGTTTACAGTGACTTGATGGTAAGTGGGCATAAAGATGCAATTGCTCTCTTTGAAAATGAATCGGTTGAATCCACCGACCCTGAAATCAAAGCTTGGGCAACTACTACCCTTCTTATACTAAAAACACATATGGAGCACTCTCTAATGAGCCAGAAAGAATGCGATAAAATGTAATTTCAAATAGGTCAAATAATAGCTGTAAAAAAATAGCATAGGAGAATATACTTGATTATAAAAGCAAATTGTAGCAAATCTAATATCAACTCAATAAGAAATGTAACAATATAAATACAAATCTTAATATGGCATTTATACAAAAATAATCATCAACTACAAAAAAGTGCAAAACATGTCCCAAATGCCAAATACAAAAATTAAAAAGATGCACCTCATGGCTTGTTTATAACTGAAAAAAGGAAAAACAAATAAAACACCAATGTCACACATAGTTATCCTATCATCCAGTATAAGAAGAGAAAGAAAAAGTCATAATGTAGCTTTGTACTTTCATAATTATATTAAAGAAAATAATTTATCAAGTTCCGAAATATTGGATTTGAAAGAGTACAATTTTCCACTTTTTGAAGACACTATAAAAACAATGCAAAAGCCTACAGCAAAAGTGCTTGACTTTGCACACAAAATAAAAATTGCAGATGGTATTATTATCGTAACACCAGAATATAACGGGGGCTTCCCAGCAAGCTTAAAAAATGTGATTGACCAACTCTACGATGAATGGTATGGCAAGCATATATCTATCAGCACAGTTTCTTCTGGTATTTTTGGTGGCTCCCAAGCACTGGTTTCATTACAATTTACATTGTGGAAAATAGGAGGATGGACGGTTTCGAATATGTTTCCGGTTGCAAATGTGGCTAAAACATTTGGTCCTTTGGGCATACCAACCGATAAAACAATAACAGACCAATTGACTTCAGCCTTCCTAAAAGAATTGCTTCATTGTGTCAATCAAAATAAAAAGGCGTCAGATGGGTAAAGAGTTAAATGCAAACGTATGTCCAGTGGTAGAAATATTGCAAGACAATTGGATGATGGAGAAATATTATTCAGGGTAAAAAATAGCACTATTTGGCACAAAAAAATCTATCAGAATACTAGAAATAGTACTATTTCATATATTTAAACCAATACCATGGCAATTCAAACAACTAATCCAGCTACAAATAAAGTAGAGAAAGTTTTTGCAGAAATGAAAGATGAAGAAGTAGACAAAGCGATTGCAAATGCTAATGCTGCATACGAAGCATGGAAAAAGACAGACTTCAAGCTTAGGTCAGCGCTATTGCTTAAAGTGGCTAGCTTATTAAGAGAAAAAAAGATAGATCTAGCTAAAATAATTACAATGGAAATGGGCAAATTAATTGCTCAGGCTGAAGGCGAAATAAAATTAAGTGCAGAAATATTTGAGTATTATGCGAACAATGCGGAAGGTTTTTTGGCAGATAAAATTTTAAACCCGGTACATGGGCAGGCTTACGTAAGGTCAAGCCCCATCGGAGTGTTACTTGGAGTGCAGCCCTGGAATTTTCCATTTTATCAGGTAGCTCGCTTCGCTGCCCCCAACATTATGGCGGGCAACACTATACTAATAAAGCATGCTTCTATTGTTCCCCAGTGCTCTATTGCCATTGAGGAAATATTTCGACAAGCAGGTGCACCAACAGGGCTTTATACTAATTTGTTAATATCTGGCAAAAAAGCAACAGCATTAGTAGCCGATAATAGAATCAAAGGTGTTTCACTTACCGGAAGTGAGGCTGCCGGTTCAAGCATAGCAGAAGCATCCGGTAAGTATTTAAAAAAGTCTGTCCTTGAATTGGGAGGCAGTGATGCATTTATTATTTTGGAGGATGCAGATATTGACAAAGCAGTCGATTGGGCAGTAGTTGGTAGAATAAATAATAATGGCGAATGTTGTGTAGCATCAAAACGTTTTATTGCAGTAGAAAGCATTGCTGCTGTCTTTTTAAAAAAATTTACAGACAAATTAGCGGCTTTGACCATAGGAGATCCCATGGATGCCAAAACACAATTGGGGCCACTGAGCAGTGAGGCAGCGGCGGCACAAATTGCA
>JAYUTD010000079.1:0-5854 GCA_043755305.1 Saprospiraceae bacterium | reverse complement strand
TTGAGATCTATGACATCTTGTCTAAACCTCAATAAGAGTTGTGCCGAGGTCTGGCCACTTATTCCGCGACCAATAAAATTGTTATTAGAAAAAAAATCAGGCATCGAAACAACCCAGCCTTCAGTAATAGAATTGCCGTAAAAAATAACTTTTGGTGAATTAACTGTCTTATTTTTCTCGCTATATTTAGCAAGGTTGGCAAACTCTATTTCTTTTGTCTGCGCCAAAATAGCATTGGCCCAAATCATTGTTATACAAAGTAAAAGTGTCTTCAATTTTGATTTTTTTATTGTTTGGAAATTCCCTTTCCAGTAGCAGCCCAATAGATGCCCCCATAAAGATGCGCCAAGAATTTTTCATCTGTAAATACTTTTGGTAAATGGCCCATTGCGGTATAAAATGAACGGCCACCATCAAATTCATGGTACCAGGAAATCGGGTGAAACTTGCCCATGCCGTTGCCTTTCTTTTGCCCCCAATCTGCCTTTGGGGCGTATGTTGTCTCGTCGATAGAGATAATATAATTAAGTCCAGACTGTTTTTCTTCAGTAAATTCGTACCATTCATCCGTAAAGATTTGGCTGTCATGCATGTCTTCAAGTCCGGGAAATCTTCGGTTTAATAATTGTAAATACGCTGTCTGTATATTTGGGTGTATGACAAACATTCTACCTACTAATTTTGTATACCATTCCCAATCATATTCTGTATCTGAAGCACTGTGAATACCAACAAAACCTTTACCTGATTTTATAAAATTCTCCATGGCCTTTTGTTGGGCCTCATTTAGAATGTCACCTGTAGTATTTAAAAAAATGATAAGGTTGTATTTTTTGAGGTTGTCATCTGTAAACCATATTGGGTTTTCTTGCCACTCTACATCAAAGTAGTGTTTATCGCCTAAATATCTAATTGCATCAACTCCATCCCTAATTGATTCATGATGCCATCCATTGGTTCGGGAGAAAAGCAACACGGAAAATTGCTTTTGAGAAAATCCAAAATTTATGGAAGCCAAAAATAAAAAAGCAAAAATAAATTTCATAAATGTGAATATTGTTTTAAATAATAAAATTTTATTGTGCAATAATTGTAAAAATAAAGTTAATATTAAATAATGATTGGGCTGCTTTTATACCACATAAATAGTAGAATTATTTTTAGCTAAGATTCTACCTATAGGTTCTATTGCTCTATGTAAGTTGTGCTCCATTAATATTTCCTGCACCAAGCCTAATGCCTCAGCTTCTACTGCTATAAGCAGGCCACCACTAGTTTGCGGATCGGCCAAGATCAAGGAGGCTGATTCTTTATCAAGTTTATCACTAAATTCTATGTTATGGCCATAGGCAGCCAGATTGCGTACAGTACCACCGGGGTAAGATTTTAATTGAAGATAATCAAGCAGGCTTGGTGTCAACATGGGTATTTTATCAAATACAATTTCTGCTGTGAGGAGGCTTCCTTCACACATTTCATTGAGGTGTCCAAGAAGTCCAAAGCCTGTAACGTCTGTCATCGCATTGACACCATTTATACGACCTAATGCTTCGCCTACTTTATTGAGTTTCATCATTTCATTAGCCGCCAGTGAATAATGCTTTGATTGAAGTACTCCTTTTTTCTCGGCAGTAGTAAGAATGCCTACTCCTATAGGTTTCGTAAGCAATAGGTAGTCTCCAGGTTTTGCTTTGTTGTTTTGTTTTATATGCTTAATTTCCACCAGACCATTGACAGCAAGACCAAAAATAGGTTCCTGGGAGTCAATGCTATGGCCACCAGCAAGAGGTATGCCAGCTTCAAGACAGATACTTCTACTTCCTTCTATAACTTGCGCCGCGATATCAGGTGCAAGTACATTGATCGGCCAGCCAAGAATTGCTATTGCCAGAATAGGTGTGCCTCCCATTGCATACACATCACTTATGGCATTGGCAGAAGCGATACGGCCAAAATTGTAGGGGTCATCCACAATAGGCATGAAAAAATCAGTTGTGGATATTAACGCTTTACCATGGCCAATATCATATACCGCTGCATCGTCTTTACTATTGTTGCCCACTATCAATTTGTCATTGTCAGGGGCTTGAAAATTTGATTTTAATATTTCATCAAGAACATTTGGAGCTATTTTGCACCCACAGCCAGCGCCGTGCGAATATTGGGTAAGTTTTATCATGTATTGTCTTGAGATAGTAATTTAAATTTAAAGTTGCATAGTAAAAATCAAAGTGCACCGAATGGTGTAGCACTTTTCTACTAAAAATATTTGAACATTAATACAGTAGGTGCCCAAATGTTTTTTAAATAGTACTCTTCTTTGTAGGAACCATATTTTTTATATAAGGCAGCTACATTAGGGTATTGAGAGCCTTCAAAGTCCATAGTCAAATTTTTTCCACAATGTTCCCTAATGATAAAGTCAAGAACACCTTGTATTATGGAATGTTGCCTACCTAATTTGGTTGGGCCCGGCATCATATAATGTATATAGTGGTGATTTTTTAAGAAAAATGCATATGCTAAAGGTTTTTCATCTAAGTGAAAGGAAAAGTTGATTCCGTTTCCACGTTGTATAGATTCTAAAGCTGCCTGTTTAAAAAGATCATACCGGTTGTCGTTGATTGTAGGATAATTTTCTTTAAATAGTTGAATGGTTAGATCAATATCAGCAAATGGATTAATGGTAACCTGTTCAAAACTAATTTTTCTTAAATTGTTTTTAAGATCCTTATTGTATTCCGTTTGTATTCTGTCATAACTGTCCAGTTTAAGCTGGTAGTTTACCAATACTTTTGAAGGATTGACTATATTATTAGTAGCATTGAAATATTGTCTTAATACCATAAAATTAAGTGGCAATGTTTTTAAACAATGGTTTATAGAATTGTCATCTACTTCTCGACCAAAAATGCCAAGTTGCTGAACAAAAGGAGGAGGATTGATGTATCTTAAAAACCCGAATTTATAAGCAAAAGGCAAAGGGAATACGATAGAATAATCTTCGCTAATAATTGCGTCCCACTTATGCTCACACATAGCATCCAGGTACCATGAATAAGCATAAACTTTAGGATTTGGGCTGCTGTCTATACATAGATCATACTTTTCTTTATCTATTTCATGGTTTTTTAAATAGCGCATTTTCATATTAGACTGGTAGATTATTTGAATGATCCACTAATCATGGTCTCTTATAATGGAAATATAATTCTCTACTTTTGGCTTCCTTTTTTCTGAAGCTTTAGCGTATTGCCTGTCATAGTAGGAAAGCAAGATTTTAAAACCTTCTTTTATATTGTCCTCTTGAATAAAATGAATGGCATTTTTTGTATCAAGTCCACCAAGTCTTTTACTAATCCTATTAATGGCTTCCACCAATTTATTTTTATCAAGAAATCCATACTCGTTTACGATATTGTTCAGCCTTTGGTCAAAAGGAATATCTAAAATATCAACATCTGCATTTAACATAGATTGCCAAAAAGGGGTAGGAATATGCACATGGCCTATTCGCTGGCTTTCGTCTTCAAGCCAAATTGTATCTTCTCCTGAATGGTAAAGATGTGTTGCCAGGGTGTTTTCAAAAAACTCCTGGCTGGGTTGTGGTGGCATTCCAATATGACCAAATGATGATCCTTTGTGGCACGCCAATTTTTCCAGATCTATGAATGTATGGCCAAATTTGGATTTTTCATTTAAAACCTTTGTTTTACCTGAGCCTGTATATCCACCAAGTACTTTGAGTTTGTATTTTTTAGTAAATTGATCCAAAACCCAATTTCTAAATGCTTTATAACCATCCACCAGTAAATAAACTTCGAAGCCATACATATCTAATAGCCAGGCTACAGCATTACTTCGCATGCCTCCTCGCCAACAATATAAATAGATTGTTTTTTCCGCTCTTTCCTCAAGAAGTAATTCTATTTTTTCGACCATAGAGCGCATCTTATGGCCAAAATAATCTAAACCAATTTTTATAGCTTTTTCGCGGCTTTCTTGTTTGTATGCAGTGCCCACCGTTGCTCTTTCTGCATTATCAAAAATAGGGAGATTTATTGCATTGGGAATATGGGCATGGTTGTATTCGGCCGATGAACGTACGTCTATCAAAATTACGTCATCCATTGATGACATAAAATCCTCTATTGTTAAATGATTTATCAATAGATTTTTTTTCTTATAATCGAAAAACTTTGTGACAAATAATCTCTATTTGCGTAAAAGATAATTGCTGAAATTGTTATTGCAATACATGAATAAATTTGATAAATAAAACAAGACTTTGAAATGCATGGAATATATAAATAGAAGCTAAAATAAGAAGCCAGGAGTAAGAAAATCGGTATAATAAATAACTGATCGGTAATCCATTGCTTACTATTTTTTAAACCATACGTTATTTTCTCTTCCCAAAAAGGAACGGAAAAAATGAAAGGGTAAAACGATGCTCTCGCTTCATCCATAAAAATAGTGAATACAGTAACAATTAATGTTAAAATGCCAGTTAAAACCATAACATATTTAAGCGTGGAGTTTGAAGATTTTATCAACAAAATTGGCACAATTACGGAGATAAATATTGTCCAAAATGATTTGAGTGATTTTTCAAACGATCCGAAATTGTAATCAAATTGTTCAAACCTCTCATTTAAAAAATAATCTACAGAGGCTTGGTTGTTTACGCCAATTCTCGAAATGAAAAATATACCGAGAATTGCAACTGCAATAAATAAAATATAATACGCCATCTTTTTCTCCATAACATAAAAAAACAAAGGCATTAACAATAAAATTGATTCTCGTGTAATTACAGATAATAAAAATAAAATAGCTGCAATTATTGTTTTCTTTTGCAAAATTAAGTAAAATACACCTAGAGATAATGCCCAATGAAAATAGTCGTCAAAACCTGCCATCATTGAGCAAGTACAAAATAATATGGGAAACAAAATAAACAAAAACCCTATGGCATTTTTAACCTTTATTTTATAAAAAACACCAATTGATTTTAATAAAAAAGCAATTAAAACAATAGCAATTAGGTTAATGATATTATAAATAAACTGGAAAGGCAGTGAAGTAATTTTACTGGTAAATTGTACAATACTGTATACCACCGGTCTTTTGGTGAATACAGGATCAGTCATCCTTCTATTTAGTATATTTGTAAAATTGTCGTTATCGTAAAACTCTGCTATAGATATGTCCAAACTAGTGGAGTAGCCATTAAAAAAAGAGGGCATAAAAGACAAAGTAAATATAAATACCATAAAACAAATTAAGTTAAAACTAATTTTTATAGGTACTATTTTCATAGAATTAAATTAATCATAATTGCGTTTACATAAAATAATTAGTTTTTTAATTTAAAGATTTTCTATATCATCCAATATCCAAACTCCTCGTCCATAAGTACCTACCACCAGTTTCTTGTCTCTAGGATGAATAAACATATCATTGATTGAAACTGCAAACGGCATATTTCCGGTCAATGATTGCCACTGTAGTCCATTGTTCTTACTGATATAAACGCCCAAATCAGTGCCGCAATAAATCACCTCAGGTTTTTCTAAATCCTCTATAATAACATTGGCAGGTGAAGGGGGCAAATTGCTGTGTATTGGCTTCCAATCCTGTCCATAATTGTCGGATATAAACAGCATGGCTTGCGCATTGTCCTGACGTCTATCATTCAAGGCCAGATACACTCTTGAAGGATTAAATTTGGAGGCGGTAATTTTTATACAATGCTTGTTTAGTGGAAGACCTTTTTCGATATTGGTCCAGGTTTTACCGTCATCCTTTGTTAACCATACTCTTCCATCATCGGTCCCAACATATAAGATGC